>JBDUXZ010000003.1:0-247500 GCA_039944855.1 Rhodothermales bacterium
CGTTCGCGTGGTTCGGCGGGTACCGCCGGCTCTCGAAGGACTACGAGCGGCTACCCGCCGTCAGCGAAGCGTTGGTCCAACTCAGTGCGATTCGGTTGATGGTTCGACGCATCGCCTAGCTTCCCCAAACAGTCTCTAAGACCCTCCGTGCTGTTCCATCAGACATCCCAATAACGTTGCCGCACCATTTCAAGAAACCGGTATCGGTTCCACCGTCGAAGTCGGGCGGGTCGCCGGCTGCCGCGACGTTCAGGAGCTCCCTCGCCATAATGATGGCACGCTCATAAGGCACATCGCCCTGAGCGCCACCCTCGTCGGTGGACGCGTCGGATCTACCACTCGGAGTCCCGAAGATTGCGGCCGAACCGAAGACCTCATAGAGCCCAAGGACTCGCCAGGCGGAGGTCCAACGAGATAGCGCGATCTCGAATGTGGCAGCGGCGTCCAATGAGCGCTCAAGCATGTCCACGAAGAAGACGTCGAGTTCACCGCCAGAGCGCTCAATGGCAGCATCTAGACGATCCGTCCAGCGATGGGATAAGTAACTCTTGTCCCGCAAGGCTCGTACGCGGGCAGCATTCGTTGCAATTACGACAGCATGCGGCAGCAGACTCCTTAAACGATTCGTGTCATGGCGGTCGGAGGGATCTGTCACCGCAGTGAGAGCCTGGGCGATCCGCGCCAGGAGGTCATCGGCGATAAGCACATCATCTGGATCAACAACGAGTGCCTCCCCTTTCCTTTGAACATTAGGGCTGATTGTACGAGCGAGATCCGTGAGCGAAGATTTGAGCTCGTCGCGCAGTAGGGGAAGTCGCCTGATGAGCCGGGACTCCAACAGCGCAAGCTGCTCGTACCCTCCAGGACGCTGAAGTAGCTCGCCGAATTCGCGTTCAGCATCACGCGAGTCGATCACTTTCCCTCCCCATCCTCCCCACCATTTACTTGCTCGGAAGGTGTAGCTTGCAAAGCCATTGAGGTGGAGAGGAGCGTCTAACTGGTTGGGGTCATAGTCGGCGCCCAACACCTTATCCCAGACCAAAGGATGAGCCCTGAGAGGGTTCCCTTCACGTAGGAGCGCCGCCCGCATGGCGGCCGGGAGCCCCCCGTTGTCCTCGCTGGGGCCTGGTTGGGAATTAGGAACCGAGTTCATGGCTTCGGAGAGTAACTTGGAAAGAACTAGTTCGCCTTTGCATGAGCAGCCGCAATCCCTACCGTGACGAACTGCCCGACGGCTCCCGAATCGAGCGCTCATACCGCGTCGAGGGTGAGCGGAAGGTACCGCGTGGAAACTGGCAGTGGGTCGTCTACGACCCCGACCGACGCCCAGCCCGGAAGCGGATCAACCTCCGCACTAAGGATAAGGGCGCCGCGATGGCGAAGGCGCTTGGCTATGCGCGACGCCGCTCCGTTGGTGCGCTCGATCCGTGGGTGCATAAGCCGGCGGCCGGCGCAAAGGCTTCCTTCGACAAGGCCACGGAGCGGTATCTAGCTGAGAAGGCCCACTCAGCATCGCCGTCCACCGTTGAAAGCGACCGCGGCCACCTAGACCGGCTCGGCAGATCTCTACCGGCGGGAACGCTCGTGCGGCACGTAGAACAAAGCCACGTAGGGGCGTACGTCAACGCACGCAAAAGGCCTCCGAAGGGAGAAGACGGCCAGCGACGGGGGCCGGGCCCCGAGGCCAGCGCCGAGACCAAGAGACGGCGCCGCGCGAGCCTCCAGCACTTCTTTGCGTGGGCCATCGCACAGGGGCTTTGCCAGACGAACCCCGCCGAGGGCATCCGGTTACCGAAGGCGAGGGGGAGGCGGCGCGACCACGTAACGGATGAGGAGGCCGAGGCCATCCTCCGTGCCGCAGCAGCGGCCGCCGCGCCCGGTGAGGACCTTGGCGACGGGCCGCGCGACTGGCTCACAGACTGGGTAACCTTTGGGCTCGGTACCGGCCTCAGGCCTGGAGAGCAGCGGGCCCTGCGGTGGAGCGCTGTACGGCTCTCCGAACGTTGCATCGAGGTAGGGAAGGGGCACCGGGTCAAGACGGCCGGGAGTCGCAGAACGGTTCCCGTGGCGGGCGATGCCCTGGCCGTGCTCCACCGGCTGGATGCGGGCCGGACGAACAGCGCTGACGAGTTCGTGTTCCTCGGCGCAAACGGCGGTCCCGTCGCGGTGGACTACCTCACGAAACGGCTCCAGACGCTGGCCGAGCGCGCGGGCGTCCGCAAGCACGTCACGGCGTACGCCCTCCGACACGCCTACGGGACGCGGATGGCTGCGGCCGGCGTCCCGCTCCTCGACCTAGCTCGGATCATGGGCACGAGCGTGCGGATGATCGAGAAGCACTACGGGCACTACGACCCCGCCAGAGGTGCTTCTCACGTGGAGCGGGTGTTCGGGAGCGCCCGCCTTGATGAGCGGGCGGGATCGCCCGAGTGATCGGTTTGCCGGAGGGTAGAAGTACGGCAAGAGTACGGCAAGGCCGTGCGGATAGCTGCGGATCTATGCAGGATCCGCCGTGGGGAATGGCCTCTTCTGAAGTATTCTGGCCAGATCGGCTGAGCACCCTCCCCCACCCTGCCGCAATCGCACTGCAGAGGTCAGGAGTTCGAATCTCCTTAGCTCCACTCCGCGCCCGCCGAAGTCGTCTTCGGTGGGCGCGCTGCGTTTACGCCGCCCTCAAGCGAGGTAAATCGTCCGGCCCGTTTTAGCTGAGCGCATCGCGGCGTCGAGGATTTCCATCGCGATGAGGTTGATCGGGAGCGACGAGAGACCGGGGCCCGGCACCACATCGCCCCGCACGACGGCGGCGAAGTAGGCGAAGGGATCGTCGTGGGGCGCGGGTAGCGGATCGAGGCGGAGGCGCTGCTCGGCGGCGTCGGCCGTCCGCACGCGGAGCGTGGAGCCGTCGTCGGCGTGCAGGGAGCCGGTGCGGCCGTAGACCTCCATATCCTTCCGGTCGAACGGCCAGTTCCACGAGGCCTGGATGAGGCCCTGCGCCTCGGGGTACGTCACGACGATCGTGGCTTCATCGTCGACGAGATACGGCTCCGGCTTGAGTCGCTGCGTGACGGCCGTCACCGAGCGCGGGCGCTGTCCACCCATTAGCCACGGAACGAGAGCAGCGCCGTAGCAACCGAAATCTATCAGCGCGCCCGCGCCGTTGTAGACCGGGTCCGTCAGCCACGTCAGGAACTCGGCGTTGACGCCGATCTCGCGCGGGCCTGCATTCCCGCTGCGCACGACGACCTTCCGCACCGGCCCGACCTCGCCGGCCCGGACCCGCTCGTACGCTGCGTGGACGCTCGCGTACCACGTCGTCTCGTAGTTGGTGAGCAGATGGATGCCCGCCCGCCGCGCCGCCTCAGCCATCGCGCGGGCATGGTCCAGGCTCACCGCGAGCGGCTTCTCGACCATCAGGTGGACCCCGTGCGCCGCGCATGCCTCGACGACGCGCCGGTGGTCGAGGATCGTGGTGAACACGGCGACGGCATCGGGGCGCGCCGCGTCCAGCATCGCCTCTAGTGTGTCGTGGACGAGGTCGATTGCGTAGCCGTGCTGCGCCGTGTAGCGCCGGGCCAGATCCCGATTGGCTTCCGCGATGCCGACGATCTCGATATCGCCCCGCGGCTCCCGGGCGAGCAGCCAGTGGACGTGCGTATGGACCAGCCCCACGATGCCCACGCGCACGGGCGATCCGGGCAGCACCGTCGAGGCCTCGCGATTCATCGGCACCGGAGTGATTATGCGGACGCAGCGGTGGGCGGCGGCGGCATCGAGGTGTAGAAGTCCTCGTAGAAGCGGGCCGAGTACGCGCCGAGCAGTTCTTCGACGCGCTCCGGCGAATCGGCGCGCACGATCAGGCCGGCGTGGTTTTTCTTCACGATGTGCCGCACGACCTCGGGGTCGTCGTAGCCCGAGAGGTCGGGCCACTCCTGCTTGGCGAGCGAGAGGAGGACGCCCGCGTAATCGGTGCGGTGCTCCGGCGGCGTGTACCTCTCGCCCCGCGCGTCGGCGATTTCCAGCTTCGCCCATTCCGCCCACAGGTTCACGCCCGTCGACGCTTCGACGAGGTCGGTGATGTTGGCGCCGCCGACGCGGGCGGCGGTTTCGAGGAAGTAGAACTCCCCGTCCTCCCGGCCGCGGATGAACTCGGTGTGGACGGCGCCGCGGACGAGCCCGAGCGCGTCGACGAGCTGGCGGTTCAGCTCTTTCACGCGTGCCGATTCCTCGCCGCCGCGGTCGAGCGTGCGCGTGGCGAAGAGGCCGCCGCCGTGCATGATCTCGAACGGCGTGCTCGCGTAGCGGTGGGCCTCGGCGAACTGCACGGCGCGGTCCGCGATGAGCGCGTCGACGTGGTAGACGTCGCCCGGGACGAACCGCTCGATGAGGAAGTACGATTGCCGGTCGCCGAGCTCGTCGAGCGTGCGCCAGAGCTGCTCGGGCTCGGCGATCTTTCTGATCCCAATCGCGGAGGCCTCACTGCGCGGCTTGAGGATCCACGGCGCGGGGACATTCGCCATGAACGTGCGGAGGTCGTCGTAGTTGATGACCGGGGCGAAGTCGGGGACGAGGATGCCCGCCTCGCGGGCCTTGAAGCGCATCGCGAGCTTGTCGCGGAAGTAGCGGACCGTGGTCTCGCCCATCCCCGGCACGCGGAGGTGCTCGCGGAGCGTCGAGGCCATCTCGAGGTCGAACTCGTCGAGCGGGACGATGCGGTCGATCTTCTCGGCGCGGGCGAGGTAGCTGACCCCGTGGATCACGTCCTCCCGCTCGAAGAGGTCGGGCATGTAGAACGTCTCGGCGATGCTCTCCCACGGCCAGTCGATCTCGCGCAGCTTCTCGACGGTGAGGAAGAGCACGCGCACGCCCTCGGCGTGGCACGCCCGCATGAACGCCGCGCCCTTTTCGTAGCTCGCGAGGCAGAGGAAGGTGAGAGGTCGCTCGCTAGCCATGAGGGGAGAGTTCGAGTGTGAAGGTGTGGACGTTTGGAGGTGTGAAGGCTGGGGGCTTGAACGTCCACACGTCCACACTCCCACGCGTCCAAACGTACTAATCCGGCAGGGCGCGGCCGAGGAAGCGGAGCCAGTTCTCGCCGAGGATACCGGCGCGCGCCTCCGCCGGAGCGATCACGCCGAGCTTGGCGAAGTCGGCGCCGCGCGTGATTTCGAGCGGCGTCTCCTGCAAGCCGAAGCCGCCGTCGAAGTCGCTGCCGATCGCGACGCGCTCCCAGCCGACGAGCCCGGCGACGTGCTCGGCCTGCGCGCGGACGTCGGCGAGGGTGACGGATTCTTTCGGGTCGGTCCGGGCGACGCCGTCCTTGACGAACTCGCTGCCGAGCACGAGCCCGACGAGCCCGTCGCGCTCGCCGATCGCGCGGAGCATGTCGTCGGTGAGGTGGCGGTCGGTCGGGGTGAGGGCGCGGGCGTTGCTGTGGCTGGCGAAGACGAGGTCCGGCCCGAGAGCGAGCGCGTCCCAGAAGCTCTCTTCGGCGAGGTGGCTCACGTCCAGCGGGATGCCGTGCGCGATGAGGGCGCGGACGAGATCGCGGCCGAGGTCGGTCAGCGGGCCGGGCGCGTGCGTGCCGCTGCAATACCGCGTCCGCTGCCACGCCGGGCCGACGAGCCGCACGCCGCGCTCGACCCACGTCGGTAGGTCGTCGGGCGTGACGATCGGGTCGGCGTTCTCCATCGACACGACGAGACCAATGGTCTGGCCGCCGCCCTGCCAGTCGAGGACGTGGGCGTCGAGGTCGGCGCGGGAGCGGAGGAGGCGAATCTCGCCGGCCTCTTCCCACCGCTCGTAGACCGCGAGCTGGTCGAGGGCGAAGCGCTCGGCCTCTTCCGGCGTGGCGTACGTCAGCGCCCGCTGCCGGTCGGTGAGCGGGGGCGCGTCGGGCGGGCGCTCGAAGGTGCGGGGCAGCGTAAAGAGCGTCCCGACGACGACGCCGACATCGCCCCGCCGGAGTTCGGGGAGCGAGACGAGGAGTTCCTGCGTCGTGCGCTTCTCCTTCCGGCGAACGGCGAACACACCGCGCGTGAGGTCGCGCCCGTGCGCCGTCACGTTGAAGGCGAGGTCGAGGTGGCCGTCGATGTAGAGGGGGCGGCTCACCATTCCGTCTCCCGCAGCAGGAAGTCCACGGCGAAGTGGAGCCGCTGGCTCCACGCGACCTCGGAGTGCCCGGCCCCCTTCGCCTCGACGTAGACGAGGTCGCGGTGCCGCCGGTAGCCCTTGCCCAGGAGCAGCTCGCGCAGACGGCGCACGTCGGCCACGGTCTCCTTCCCCTCCAACGTTCCCACGTCGAGGTAGACCTTGCCCGGCGTGTGCGGCGCAGCCTCGACGAAGGGGAAGATCGACCGCTCGGCAAACCACAGCGACGGGCTCATGACGCCAGCGTTGCCGAAGATGTCGGGCCGGCGGAAGAACGCGTAGAGGCTGATGAGCCCGCCCATCGACGAGCCGGCGACGAGGGTGTGCTCGCGCCCCGGCCGCGTGCGGAAGTCGTGGTCGATGCGCGGCTTGAGCGTGTCGACGAGGAAGTCGAGGTAGCGGTCGCCGTCGCCGCCGCGGCCTTCGGCGTCTTCGAACGGGCTGTACTCGTTGAGCCGCCCCTCCGTGTTGAACACGCCGACGACAATCGCTTCGAGCCCGACCTGGCTGAGCGCGTTCATCGTGTTGTCCACGTTCCACTCCTCGGCGAAGCTCGTCGCGTCGTCGAAGAGGTTCTGCCCGTCGTGCATGTAGATCACGGGGTAGCGCCGGGTGCCGGTGCCGTACGACGGCGGGAGGTACGTGATGACGTCGCGGTGGTTGTCGAGCTGCGGGCTGTAGAGCCCTCCGAGCACCTGCAGGTCGCCGACGACGGTGTGGCCGTCGCCCTCGGGATCAGGTGGGTACGTCTGCCACGTCCCCTCGGCCGAGGGGAGGGGGGCGAGGTCGCCCTCGGCGGGGGCCGCTTCAGTGGGTTCGTTCATACGGGCTCGAGCGGGCCGACGCGGGGCTCGGCGCGGCTTCATCGGGGGCGTCGACGCTCCCGAGACAAGGGGGAGTAAATACGGTACCAACATCGAAGTGGCCCGCTTATCTTCTGACCGTGCATCGGCTGACGGCGGGGGCCGTCACGGCGTGCCGACAAGATACCGCCCTTTCCGTTCCCACTACTCGCCCGCGGCGACGCCCCTCGCTCGCCGTCGGCCCCAACGCTCCGCCGCCTATGCACCGCGAGCATCACCGCTGGCACAGCCCGTCGCTCGGGCGCGACATGGACCTCCTCGTGTTCGGCCACGCCGGCGCGCGCGTCCTCGTCTTCCCCACCTCGCAGGGCCGGTTCTACGAGTGGGAGGACCGCGGGATGATCGGCGCGCTCGGCGAGCACCTCCGCAACGGCTGGGTCCAGCTCTACTGCGTGGACAGCGTCGACGCCGAGAGCTGGTACGCCCGCTGGAAGCACCCCGTCAACCGCGCCAAGCGGCAGGAGGACTACGAGCAGTACCTCCTCCACGAAGTGCTCCCGCTCAGCTGGAAACGCAACCCGAACCCGTTCCTCATCACGACGGGCGCCAGCTTCGGCGCGTTCCACGCCGTCGACTTCGCGTTCCGCTACCCGCACCTCGTCGGCCGCGTCATCGGGATGAGCGGGCTCTACGACATCCGGCAGTTCGCGAACGGGCACTACGACGACCACATCTACCGGCACAACCCCTCCCACTACGTCGCCGACCTCGACGACCACGGCCACCTCGAGGCGATGCGGCGGATGGACATCATCCTCGC
Organism: Rhodothermales bacterium; assembly: GCA_039944855.1. Taxonomy (NCBI): domain Bacteria; kingdom Pseudomonadati; phylum Rhodothermota; class Rhodothermia; order Rhodothermales; species Rhodothermales bacterium. The sequence continues at coordinate 7,768 of JBDUXZ010000003.1, forward strand.
CACCGGGCGGGACGACAGCTTCCGCACCAACAACGAGCACCTCTCGCGCATCCTGTGGCGGAAGGACGTCGGGAATGCGCTCCGGCTGTGGGACGGCTGGGCGCACGACTGGCCGTGGTGGCACCAGATGATCCTCCGCTACATCGGCGGGGAGTGAGACGTGATGCGTGATACGTGAGGATGCCCGCTCATTCGTCGCAGTGTCCTTTACCCCTCACCCTTTACCCTTTACCCTTCTCATGGCAAAGAAAGCACCGAAGCGCGTCGGCCTCGTCGTCGGCCGCGAGTGGTCGTTCCCGCCCCGCTTCATCGAAGAAGTCAACAACCGCGATCAGGGCGTCGTCGCCGACCTCGTCCAGATTGGCGCGCCGATGATGGACGAGCCGTGCCCCTACGACGTCATCATCGACCGGATCTCGCACGAGGTCCCGTTCTACCGGACCTACCTCAAGTACGCCGCGCTCAACGGCGTGACCGTCGTCAACAACCCGTTCATGTGGAGCGCCGACGACAAGTTCTTCGGCGCCACGCTCGCCACGAAGCTGGGCATCGCGCACCCGAAGACGGCCGTCCTCCCGAACAAGGAGTACGTGCCGGGGATCGTCCACGACGAGTCGCTGCGGAACCTGAAATTCCCGCTCGACTGGGACGCCCTCTTGGAGTACATCGGGCTGCCGTGTATCCTCAAAGACGCGCACGGCGGCGGGTGGAAGGAGGTCTACGTCTGCCGCTCGAAGGAGGAGCTCCTCCACCACTACAACGAGTCCGGCCTGCTCACGATGATCGTGCAGGAGTTCATCGAGTGGGAGCAGTTCGTCCGCTGCATCTGCCTCGGGCAAGACGAGATCCTCCCGATCAAGTACGACCCCGGCGAGCGGAAGTACCACGTCGAGCACGACCACCTCGGCCCCGCGCTCGGCAAGCGGATCGTCGCGGACTCGCGGAAGCTCGTCGGCGCGCTGGGCTACGACATGAACTCGATGGAGTGGGCCGTCCGCGACGGCGTGCCCTACGCCATCGACTTCATGAACCCGGCCCCGGACATGGACATCAACTCGCTCACGCCGCACTACTTCGAGTGGGTCGTGGAGCACATGGCCGACCTCGCAATCAAGCTGGCGAAGAAGTCGCGCCCGCAGCTCAAGCCGCTCCGCTGGGACAAGCTCTTCGTCGGCAACCGGAAGACGTGAGGGAGGAGAGGAAACGAAGCGCGGAAGAGTCGAAGAATGGAAGAGGCGGTCGTAGCGACTGACTCCACCCCTCAGCTCTTCGGCTCCCGCCTCTCCGGCTCGTCTCGCCCCCCACACGTCCCCATCCCCACACTCCACTCCCACACGCACATGGCACTCCAGGCCGCCATCGAGCACTACCACGAGCTGCTGAGCGACGACCTCGCCGGGGAAACGCAGGACCAGCTCGACGACCAACTCCGGCGGCGCGGGCTGTTCTTCGGTGACCGCCCGCTGTGCAGCGTGCTCCGCCCCCGGTTCTTTACGCCGGACCAGTACCGCTTCCTCAAAGAGCGCTCGTCGATCATCCTCCGCGCCTTCGACAAGATCTACCACGCGGCGATTGAGGACGAGGCGTTCCGCCGGCAGTTCCGGCTGTTCGACTGGGAGGAGAAGCTGATCCGGCACGAGCCCGGCTTCCGCGACCCCAGCCCCGTCTCCCGCCTCGACGCCTTCTTCGTCGCCGAGCGCGGCGGCCTCCGCTTCACCGAGTACAACGCCGAGACGCCCGCCGCCGCGTCGTACAACGACCTCCTCGCCGCCGTCTTCTACGGGCTCCCCGTGATGCGGGAGTTCATCCGCCGCTACGAGGTCCGCCAGCAGCCCTCGCGCCACAACGTGCTCCACGCCCTCGTCGACGCCTACCACCAGGCCACGGGCCGCCGCCGCGACCGCCCCAGGATTGCCATCATCGACTGGCGCGAGGTGCCGACCTACAGCGAGTTCGTCATCAGCGCCGACTACTTCCGCTCGCAGGGGTTCGAGTGCGTGATCGCCGACCCGCGCGAGGTGGAGTACCGCAACGGCCGGCTCTACGCCGGGGGCATGGTCGTGGACGTGATCTACAAGCGCGTACTCATCAGCGAGCTCATCGAGCGCGGCGGGATGGACCACCCTATCGTCCGGGCCGTCGCCGACGGGGCGGTGTGCATGGTGAACTCGTTCCGCTGCAAGATCCTCCACAAGAAGGCCAGCCTCGCCGTCCTCAGCGACAAGCGCAACGCCTACCTCTTCACCGAGGAAGAGCAGCGCGCGATCGACGCGCACATCCCGTGGACGCGCGTCGTCGAGGAGCGGAAGGCGATCTTCCGGGGCGACGAGATCGACCTCGTCCCGTTCATCTACGAGCACCGCGAGCACCTCGTGCTCAAGCCGAACGACGAGTACGGCGGCACCGGCATCGTCCTCGGCTGGGAAGCCGACGACGCGACGTGGGACGCCGCCGTCCAGCTCGCGCTCCGGGAGGCGACGATCGTGCAGGACCGGATCATCCTCCCGCGCGAGCCCTACCCCAGCATCGTCGACGGGCGCGTGGCGTTCTTCGACCGCATCGTGGACACCGCGCCGTTCGCGTTCTACGGATCGTACATGGACGGCTGCCTCACGCGGCTCTCCACCGAATCGCTCGTCAACGTCACGTCGGGCGGCGGGTCGAGCCTCGCCACGTTCGTCGTCGAGCCCCGCTAACTCTCAGCCTCCCCCTGCTATGGAACAGCCGTCGCTCACGATCGGGATCGAAGAGGAATACCAGATCATCGACCCGGAGACGCGGGAGCTCCGGTCGTACATCACGGAGATCCTCGAAGACGACCACCTCATCCTCGGCGAGATCAAGCCCGAGCTGCACCAGTCGATGGTCGAGGTCGGGACGCGGGTGTGCCAGACGCCGGCCGACGCCCGCGCCGAGCTCGTGCGGCTGCGCGGGCTCGTGATGGAGCTCGCCGCGCGGAAGGACCTCAAGGTCGCCGCCGCCGGGAGCCACCCGTTCTCGTCGTGGGCCGACCAGGAGATCACGCCGCTCGCGCGCTACCTCGGCGTGAAGAACGACATGCAGGACCTCGCGCAGCAGCTGCTCATCTTCGGGACCCACGTCCACATCGGGATCGAGGACAAGGAGTTCCTCATCGATGCGATGAACGTCTCGCGCTACTTCATGCCGCACCTCCTGTGCCTCACGTCGAGCTCGCCGTTCTGGATGGGGCGGCGGACGGGGATGAAGTCGTACCGCAGCGTCGTCTTCCGCAGCTTCCCCCGCTCGGGCGTCCCGCGCGTGATGACCTCCCACGGCGACTTCGTCGCGCTCCGCGACAAGCTCGTCCGCACCGGATGCATCCCCGACGGCTCGAAGATCTACTGGGACTCGCGCCCCCACCACAGCTTCCCGACGCTCGAATTCCGCTTCCTCGACGTGTGCACGCGCGTGGACGAGGCCGTCTGCATCGCGGCCATCCTCCAGGCCATCATCCTCAAGCTGTGGAAGCTCCGCCGCGACAACACGACGTTCCGCGTCTACGCCTCCGACCTCATTGAGGAGAACAAGTGGCGGGCCGTCCGCTACGGCCTCGACGGCAAGCTGATCGACTTTGGCAAAGAGAAAGAGGTGCCCGCCCGCGAGCTGATCATCGAACTCATCGAGTGGTTCATCGGCGACGTCGTGGACGAGCTCGGGAGCCGGGCCGAGGTCGAATACGCCTATCACATCCTCGATGAGGGGTCGAGCGCTGACCGTCAGCTCGCCACGTTCGAGAAGACCGGCGCGCTCCGCCCCGTCGTCGACCAACTGATCCGGGAGACCGAAGAGGGCATACTCTAGCGTGCGCCGCACGCCTCGTCGCGTGAAGGTTCGGCCGGGATGCCGAGACGGCGATGGATGGCCCTAGTTTCGCTGTTTAACCGTTGTGTGTTTCCAATGCCTGCTGTCCCCCGATTGAGGGCCTCGGGCTTCTCTCCTGCCATCCCGACGTACACTCGTATGGAGTTTCGACCCGTCATCGGGGTCCCGACCCAGACCCTCCAGGCCATCGAAGGCATCCCGGAAGGGCTCCCCCACTCGTGGGTGATGAACCACCGCTACTTCCTCGCGCTCACCTCCGTCGGTGCCGTGCCGTGGATGGTGCCGCTGCTCGACGAGGACCCGGCCACGCTCCGCGCCATCTACGACCGCCTCGACGGCGTGTTCGTCGCCGGCGGGGTGGACGTGCATCCCAGCAGCTACGGCGAGGAGCAGCACGCGCTCTGCGGCGTCACGGACCTCCCGCGCGACGTGGTCGAGGTCGCCTTCACGCGGTGGGCGCTTGAGGACGGCAAGCCGTTCCTCGGCGTGTGCCGGGGGATGCAGATCCTGAACGTCGTCCGCGGCGGCACACTCTACCAGGACTGCGCCGACGAGTATCCCGGCTCCATCAAGCACGACTACTTCCCCAACGCCGGCTACGACCGCCACTACCTCGCGCACGAGATCACCGTCGCGCCGGGCTCCCACCTCCGCAAAGCGTTCGGCGCGGAGCGCGTGCTCGTCAACAGCATGCACCACCAGGGCGTCAAGGCGCTGGGCGACGGCCTCGTCGTGACGGCGACCGCGCCGGACGGGCTGATCGAGGCGATCGAGACGGCGGATGGGACGTTCGTCGTTGGCGCGCAGTGGCACCCGGAGATGCTGATCGACTCCGACGAGGGCACACACCGGCTGTTCCAGGCCTTCACCGACGCCGCCGTGCAGTGGCGCCAGGCCCGCACCCACGCCGACGTCGCGCTCGGGGAAGCCGCCTGACCGACGGCGGTCCCTCCTATCTCTGGCTTGACGAAGACCCGGCGGCCGCCGTGCCGCCGGGTCTTCGCGTACGGAGCCGCCGGATCAGCCCCGACGGCGGGACGTTCAACACGCACGTCTCCCCCTCTCCCATCAGCCTCTCGCTCGCCATGCTCCTCCGCCTGCTCGTCGTCCTCTCGTCTCTCATGTTCCTCGCCGCCTGCACAACGACAGAACCGGTGACGATGCCGCCGCCTCCGACCGAGCCGGCACCGGAGCCCGAACCCGAGCCTGCACCCGAGCCGGAGCCTGCACCTGAGCCGGAGCCCGACCCGCTGTACGAGCGGACGGAGGACGACCTCCGGCAGATGTTCACCGACGGCCTCTTCGGGCTGTACCGGGCCGAGGTAAATCCAGCCGAGGCACAGCGCCTCGACCGAGCCGGCGTGCAGACGTGGCTAACGGATCTCGAGATGGCTAGCCCGCGCGCCGTCGCCTTCGCCCGGCGCACGCTCGGCCCCGTGCTGGACCAGCCGTACCTCGTCGGCTTCGTGCTCGAAGACGCGGCGGCGGCCGAGTGCGCGAGCGTCCGCGACGTGCTCTACATCCCCGTCCCCGAACGCTTCCAGGGGGCGGACCGGCCCTTCACCGGCTACCTCGTCCAAGACGCCTGCGACGTCACGTCCGGCGAGCTCGCCCGCTTCTGCACCGGCGGCTTCGGCGAGACCGACGACGGGACGGCCTGCTCGTGCACGTGCACGACGGGCGAGGCGCCCGGCCTCGGCTGCGTCTCGTGCGGGAATTGAGGATGGAAGCGCGATTCCGCTGAGCATCGTTCCCTCACCCTCCAGCCCCTGCCCGCTTCACGACGAGGAGCGTGATGTCGTCGCTCTGCGGTGTGGCCCCCGCGTGCGCTTGCACCGCTTCGACGAGCGCGTCCACGACGGCCTTCGCTGAATGCGTGCGGTGCGACCGGAGAAGAGCACCCACCCGCTCCTCGCCGAACTCCTCGCGGGCATCGCTCATCGCTTCGGTGAGGCCATCGGAGTAGAGCAGCAGGAGGTCGTCGGGGTAGAGGACGTGTCCCACCTCCTCATACAACGAGTCCGAGAGGGCACCGAGCACGAGGCCCCCGTGCTCCAGCCGTTCCAGCGTGCCGTCGGCGCGGAGGAGCAGCGGCCGGTTGTGGCCGGCATTCGCCGAGTGGAATTCGTGGGTCCCGGCGTCGAGGATCCCGTAGACGAGCGTGACGAATGTGCCGGGGCGGAGCGTGCGTTTGAGGAACCGGTTCGCCCGCCCCAGGCACTCGGCCGCGCCGATGTCCTGCCCGGTCTGCCCGCGGAGCGTGGCCTGCACGTTCGCCATCAGCAGCGACGCTGGGAGCCCCTTCCCCACGACGTCGCCGACGCAGAGCGCGAGGCGGCCGTCGCCGACGGGGATGAAGTCGAAGTAGTCGCCGCCGACGGTGTCGGCGGGGAGGCTGAGTCCGGCGAGGTCGTAGCCCGGCACGTCGGGCGGGCGCTCCGGGAGGAGGCCGCGCTGGATGCGGCGGGCGAGGTGGAGCGCCTCCTGCATCCGCACGAGTTCCTTCTCCTCCTCCAGCAGCCGAGCATTCTCGATCACCTGCGCCGACTGCCCCGCGAGGATCGCGAGGAGCCGCTCGTCCTCGGCGCTGAAGCCGCCGCCGCCGCGCTTGTTGAACACCGTGAGCGCCCCGATCAGCCGGGACTGCGCGCTGAGCGGGACGCTGAGGACGGAGGCGACGTCGTCGGGCCACGGCGTCGCCGCGAAGCGCGGGTCGGTGCGGGGGGCGTCGAGCCGGAGGGGGCGGTGGTGGAGCTGCATCCACCCGAGGAGGTGGTCGTCGGCGCGGAGGGCGGGCCGGGCTGACGTGCCGGCGGCGGTGCGGACGAGCGTGCGCAGCGATTCGCCCTCGGGCTGCGCGTCGAGCACGGCGAGCACGCCCTGCTCCGCTTCGACGGCGTGGAGCGCTTGGTGGACGATTCGCTTCGTGATCTGCTGAAGGTCGTGCGAGGCCCCGATCTCCCGCGCGAGGGTGTTCAAGAGGGAGAGCTCCTCGACGGCGCGGTGGAGCCCGCGGTTCTCCTCTTCGGCGGCTCGGAGTCGCGTTTCTAATGCCTGCACGGCTTGCCGAGAAGCAAAGAGCATGGGAGTCGGGATCGCTGGATGGGGTTAGGAGCGCAGCATCTATATTCCCCGTATATAACCACGAACGACCAATCGAGCGTCCGTAGTCCTTGGTCCATCACCCTGGGTCAACACTCAGCTTCGGGAGCCCGAGCGTGGCACGGAGTCGGAGAAGCTAGGGAGGAGAGGCCCCGGACGAAGAGCCGCTCACCATCCCCCGCTCCATATGGCTTCATCCGGCAGTAAGCGCGCGCTCGTCGTCGGCGTCGACACGTACGAGAACCTCTCCGTGTTCGACCACCTCGAAGGCTGCGTCAACGACGCACGCCTCATGGCGCAGCTCCTCCGTGACCGGTTTGGCTTCCCCGAGGAGCACGTCACGCTCCTCACCGACGCCGAGGCCACGCGCGACGGCATCCTCGCCGCAATGGACGCCCTCGCCGACGCCACCGCCGAGGACGACATCGTGGTGATGTTCTTCGCCGGCCACGGCTCGCAGATGACCTGCCGCGAGGGCGACGAGCCCGACGGCCTCGACGAGACGATCGTCCCCTACGACACCGGCCGCGCGAACCACCCCGACGCGCCCGGCAGCGCCGACGACACCAACCGCGACATCTCCGACGACGAGATCAACGTGTGGCTTCGCCGCGTCACCGCGAAGACCTCCTACGTCACGCTCCTCTTCGACTGCTGCCACTCGGGTACGATCGCCCGCGATACGTTCGGCGCGAAGGCTCGCTACCTCGCGCCCGACACGCGCCCCGTCGAGGAGCTCCCGCCCTCGCCCATCCCGCACGTTGTCACACGGGGCACGCGCGCCGAAGTCGGCCCGAGCGGGTGGCTCCCCCTCAGCGATCGCTACGTCCTCATCGCGGGCTGCGCCGACGACGAGTGCTCCTACGAGTATCGCGACCCCGAGACCGACACGCCCCACGGCGCGCTCACCTTCTTCCTCGCCCGCGCCTTCGCCGACGCCCGCCCGGGCACGACGTACCGCGACATCTACGAGCGCGTCTGCCCCTCCGTCAACGCCCACGCCTCGAAGCAGCATCCGCAGCTAGAGGGCGCACTCGACCGCGAGCTCTTCGGCATCCGCACCATCGAGCCGATGCGGTTCGTCGGGGTGGAGAAACGAGATGGGCCGACGGTGACGCTCGCCGCCGGCGCAGCGCAGGGCCTCACCGTCGGCTCGGAGTGGGACGTGTACCCGGCGGGGACGAAGACGACCGACGACGCCACCCCGATCGGCCGCGTCCGCGTCACGCACGTCGGAGCGGTCGCGTCGAAGGCAGAACTCATGGAAGAGAGCGCCGACGGCGTCGAGCCCGGTGCCCGCGCCGTCGAAGCTCTCCACGCCGCCCACGCTGCGGGCCTCCGCGTCCACCTATCGGTCCCCGACGGCTTCGACGAAGCAGCGCAGGCGCTCACGGCTGAACTCGACAAGACGCCGCTCGTCACAGTCGTCGGCGACGTCGAGCCGGCCGACGCGCGGGCCTACCTCCTCGTGCCGCGCGCGGACGACGACGGCCCGGTGCCGCAACTCGGCGCGGTCGCCGAAGCGTCGTGGGCGGTCGTCGGGAGCACGGACGGAAGGCTGCTGATGCGCGTCCACCCCGTGAGCAAGGCGGGGGTGGCACGGCTGCTTCGGGACAACTTCGTCAAGATCGCCCGCTACCGTTTCGGTCTCGCCCTCGACAACCCTGACCCGCACAGCACGCTCCGAGGCGCGCTCGACGTACGACTCCAAAAGAAACAGGGCAGCGAGTGGGCTGACGCCACGCCCGACGCCGGGGGCCGCGTCGTCTTCGCAGAGAGCGATCGGCTCGCGTTCACGATCACGAATAACCACACCGAGCCGCTCTACGTCTACGCGCTCGACTTCGACATCACGCACGGGATCTACCCACTCACCGTGCAGGGCGCGAACGAGACGCTGGCACCCGGCAACACGCTCAAAATCGGCTATCCCGACGGGATCGCGTTCGAGTTCGACGACGCCTTCCCCTTCGCCCCGCAGCCGAACGAGGCCGACCCCATCGAGGGGACCGAGACGCTGAAAGTCTTCGGCACGACGCAGCCGGCCGACTTCTCCTCGTTCAATCAGGAGCCCACGCGGTCGAGCGCGTTCGGCGAAGCCGAGGGCGGGTCGTCGCTGCAACAGCTCATCCGCCGCGCGGCGCTCGGCGCGCCGACGCGGAAGATCGCCCTCCACCAGAAGACCACCGACGACGGGGATTGGACGACGGCGTCGCGCTCGTTCATGCTTCGGAAGGAGACGGCGAGCGCGACGCTCGACGCGGGCGGGAGCACCGCCGCGCTCGGTGACATCACGATCCGCACGCGCGGGCTCGGCGGCGAGGCGCGCGTGCTCCCTCCGTTGAATGCAGCCCCCGCCGGCACCCGCAGCGCCCCCCGCATCGGCGCCTCGACGGGCGTGCTCGACGGGCTCCACGCCGTGCTCGCGCAGGAGCGCGTCGGCGCGCAGCAGACCGTCGAGATCGACGTGGCGCGGACCCGCAGCCTCCCCACGCCCGGCGCGGAGCCGACGATCGAGGTGGAGGTGCCCGAACCCGACGCCGGGCACGGGCAGTTCGTGCTCTACACCGACGAGAGCGGCGTCACGACGTGGCAGTTCGCCAAACCCGCAGCGGCGACGAGGAGCCTCGGCCCCAGGACGCGGCGCTACGTGATCGACCGCGCGGCGCCCGTCGCACCGGAAGGCGCCGCCACACGAGGGATCGCCGGAGCGGTGGGAAAGAAGCTTATCGAGGTGCTCGTCTTCCCCCTCATCGATCCACTCATCGGGGCCGTCACCGAAAAGTTCGCCGAGAAGTGGGAGGAGAAGGAGCGGCCCTACGGCCTCCGCCCGTTCACGCCTGCCAATTACACGTCGCCCGACGCCCCGGCGCTCGGCGACGACGATTGGCGGCGGCTCGGTGCAGGGCGCTCGCTTCTCTTCGTCCACGGCACGTTCAGCCGCTCGCACTCCGCCTTCGGCGCGCTGGGGACCGAGACGCTCGCCGCGCTTTCGCAGCGCTACGACGGCCGCGTGTTCGCCTTCGACCACTTCACGCTGTCCCACGACCCGCGCCGGAACATCGAAGAGTTCCTCGCCCGCCTCCCCGACGACGCCGCGCTCGACGTAGACATCGTGTGCCACTCGCGGGGCGGGCTCGTGAGCCGGATGCTCGCCGAGAAGCAGAGCGCGTTCTCGCTCGGCGCGCGGACGCTCCGCGTTGGGAACGTCGTGTTCGTCGCCTCGCCCAACGCCGGCACGAGTCTCGCCGACCCCGAGCACATGGGGACGCTCGTGGACACGTACACGAACCTGCTGAACCTCGTCCCGGACAACCCGGTGACGGACGTGCTCGACGGTGTCGTGACCGTCGCGAAGCTCCTCGCTGTTGGCGCGCTCAGCGGGCTCAGCGGGCTGCAATCGATGCGGCCGGGCGGCGACTTCCAGCAGTGGCTCAACGCGGGGGGGACCCCGGGCGAGACGACGTACTACGCGCTTGGGGCCGACTTCACGCCCAGCCATCGGGGGATGCGGGAGTGGGCGAAGGACCGGCTGATGGACGCCGTCTTCGGAGCCGAGAACGACCTCGTCGTCCCGACGGCGAGCGTCTACGAGGCCAACGGCTCCGGCCTCTTCCCGATCGCCGAGCACCACGTCTTCGACGCCCACGCGGCGATCTCGCACGCGGGGTTCTTCCAGCACCCCAAAGTCCAGGAGAAACTGCTCGCATGGCTCACTGCCTAGCTTGTTTCCCCACCCGCTTCGTGGCCGGCCTCGTGCTCCTGCTCTCCGGGTGCACCGCCCCTTCGACCGTCGCGCAACCCCTCGTGCCACCGACGGTTGAGGTGTGTGCAGCAGAGCCGGTCCTTGCGGTCGTCGGTGAGCCCGTCGACTTCATCGCTGCGGTGGGGGGCAAAGTGGACACCGCGTCGTGGGACTTCGGGGATGGGACGACGGCGGCCGTACGCGACACGACGCACACGTACGCAGAGCCGGGGGTTTATGGCGCGGCGTTCACCGCCGCGAATGCCGCCGGACGCACAGCCTGCACCGCCACGGTTGTCGTTGACGCGCCGTACTGCCTCGACATCGTCGAGCTGAACAGCGTGTATTTCGGACGCAACAGCAGCCGGATCGATGATGGAATGGCGGACCCGAACACCGAAGCCCGACTCGCCGAGAATCTCGAGCTGATCCTCTCCTGCCCGAGCATGGCGATCGAGATCGGAGGCGTGGCGCAGGCTCGGGAGCGCCGCCCCCGCACCCTCGCCGAGGAGCGGGCGCAAGCGGTCGGCGCGTATTACATCAAGGGCGGAGCCCGACCGGAGCAGATCCGCATCATCGAAGGGACCATAACCACGTCGGATCCGGACGAATCAGGGCCGATCGTCCGAACACGCCGCGCTGACTCGTTCCCCCGCCCTGCCCAACGCTGAGCCTCGCATGGCCGACTACAAAGACTTCCGACTGAGCATCGTGCGCCGAGGCGACGAGGTGTGGGTGACGTCGAGCTCGCCGGCGAGCGGAGAGAGCGAGGCCCGCCTCCGGCTCCCCGACGACCTCGACGCCTACCAGCTCACGGCGCTCCTCGCCGCCGAGCACGGCGGGACGGCGCGCGGGACCGGAGACGCCGAGCCCCGCGTCGAGCGCAGAATCGCCATAAACGCGGGGTCTTCGCCCTCTGAGGAGCGCGCCGAGCGGATCGGGAGCGAGCTGTTCGAGACCCTTTTCCCCGGCCCCATCCGCGACGCGTTCAACCGCAACTGGGGCACCGGCCGTGACAGCGGCGTCCGCATCCGGCTCCAGATCAACCTCAACGACGACGACGAGACGATCCAGCGCCTCGCCGGGCTCCCGTGGGAGCTCCTTTACCTCGACGGGACGCGGACCGCGCTCGGACGCTCGCCGCTCACCCCGGTCGTCCGCTACCTCAACGTGCCGCGCCCCTACACGACGGTCCCACTCGGAGGGACGCTCCGCGTGCTCCTCGTCGTCGCCAACCCCAGGGACACGCACGCGCTCGACCTCACGACGGAGAAGGAAGGGATCGAGCGCGTGCTTCGGTCGCTCGCGAACGTGGAGGTGGACGTGCTCGAACACGCGACGCGCGACAGCCTGCGCGATGCGCTAGACACGAAGCCGTACCACGTCCTCCACTACATGGGCCACGGCGGGTTCGAGGGCGGTACGGGCGTGCTGTTTCTGGAGGACGACGAGCGCCGCGCCGTGCCACTCTCGGGCGAACTCCTCGGCGGCACACTCAGCGCGATGCCCTCGCTCCGGCTCGTCTTCCTCAACGCCTGCGACACGGGCCGGACGAACCACGAGGCCGGGCGCGACCCGTTCGGCGGCGTTGCGGCGTCACTCGTGCTCGCGGGCGTCCCCGCCGTCGTCGCCATGCAGGTGCCGGTCTCGGACCGCGCCGCGCTCGCCTTCGCTGATAAGTTCTACGAGCAGGTCGCCCACCGGAAGCCGGTCGACGCCGCCGTTTCGCTCGGACGGCAGGCGATCTACTGGGAAGACCAGACGTCACTGGAGTGGGCCACGCCCGTCTTGTTCATGCGCGCCCCCGACGGCCACCTCTTCGACGTCGAGCCCGAGCCGGCGGAGCCCGAGCCCGTGGACGCCGCCCCGGTGCCCGTTCCCGCTGCTCCGCCTGTCGCCCGACCGCGGCGAGGGCTCGTCTGGGGCGGGGCCTTCCTCGGCGTCGCGCTCCTCGCTGCCCTCGCGTTCTTCCTCACGCGCAACGGAGAGCCGGACGACGTGCTCCCGGATGACCCCCCCATCGTCGAAGTGCCTGCTCCGACGCCGGCCGATGTCGCGGATGTCGGTCTCCAGCCTCCGCAGGCGTCTCTCGCGGTGGGCGGCTCGCTCGCGTTCCGCTCCTCGCTCCTCGACGCCGAGCGGCGGCCGGTCACGCTCCTCGGCGACGACGGGCAGCCGCTCCGCAACCGCGCGCTCACCTGGTCCTCGAGCGACTCGACGGTGCTCCGCGTCTCCGAAACCGGCGTCGTCTCAGCCGTCGGGCCGGGGCGGGCGACCGTCTACGGTCAGATCGGGGAGCACCGCGACAGCGCCCGCGTGTCCGTTCGTGCTCCCTGATAGATCGAACCCCGCCCTCTCACTTTACTCCCCTCATGCTGACTGCTCTCTCCTTGCGTAGACGACTCCTCGCGCTTGCTTCTGTCGCTCTCATCGTAGCTGGCTCTGCTCCGAGTGCCTTCGCTCAAGCCCCGACGCTCGTCCAGTTCAGCCTGTCGGAGCGCTCGACCTATGTCGAAACGACGCATAGCGACTGGCAGAGCGACCGCGATCTCCGCTACTTCTCGAAGTCGAAGAAGTACGAGCTGTGCACGGACTGCGAGGACGGGACCGAGCCCGGCTGCGCCGATTGCTGGTGGGCGCGGTGCGACCAGCTCCTCGCGGAGCCGCTCACGCTGAAGGCGATGAAGACGTACGCCACCGGGCTCGGCCAGCCGGAGCAGATGCGCCACGTCGCCGACCGCGCGAGCCTGAGGGCCCTCGTTTACAACGAACCGGAGGGCACGCTCCAGGGACTCCTCCCCCAGACACGCGCCGCGTGGAACGAGATCGGAGCCACGGACCGCGACCGCCTCATCGCGCTCGGGCGGGACTGCACGGTCGGCGGCCCCGACCCGCTCGTGTTCACCTTCGTCCTGAGCAACCCCGGCGAGCGCGCCGTGTTCGTGACGGAGATCGTCCACCACCGCCTCTTCGACTTCGGCGAGGCCGCCGGCGGCCCCCCCGGCACGTCGGGCCCGTTCGAGCCCGAGGTCGACTACGTGCACGAGGTCGACTTCAAATGCGAATTCGAAGCCGGCGGCGGGCAGAGCACCGAGTCCGTAGCCCGCCCCCTCGCTCCGCCCTTCCGCATCATGGGGGACGACGCGGTGAGCTTCGAGCTCCAGTCCATTTACGATGGGACGTCCACCGGTTTCCTCGCCCCGATCAAGATGCGGCTCGACGTCGTGACGTCCGGGGGAACCGTGAGCACGCCGGAGTTCATCGTGGAAGCCCCCTCTTGCGGAGGCTGATCGCTCTTCCCATTCCCAAGCACCCATTATGGATTACCTCGACTTCGAGATCCGCATCACACCCGGTGACGACGGGCGCTACCCCGTCCACGTCATCGACGCGCCCGACGCCGAGCGGCCGACGGCGACGATGGTGCTCCCCTTCGACGAGGGCACGCTGAAGAGCCACCTCCAGAACCTCCAGATCGCGCTCCTCCAGTCGAAGTCCACACGGCGGGCGCTCGTGCAGCCGCAGGAGCAGCTCTCGGTGAAGGACTTCGGGCAGGTCCTCTTCGACACCGTGCTCCCGGACGACGTGCGGGCGTGCTACCAGCGCAGCCGCAACAAAGCCGCCGCGAGCGGGAAGGGGCTCCGCCTCCGCCTCCGCATCGAGGCCCCCGACCTCGCTGCGCTCCCGTGGGAGTTCCTCTACGACGAAGCCGCCGGCGACTTCGTCTGCCTCTCGAACGAGACGCCGATCGTCCGCTACCTCGCGCTCGACCGGCCCGTCGCGCCGATCCGAATTACGCCCCCGCTCCAGATCCTCGGGATGGTCGCCGCCCCCGACGACAAGCCCCAGCTCAACGTCGGGCGTGAGAAGCAACGGATGAGCGAGGCACTCGCGGGGCTCGAAGCGCGGGGCCTCGTTCGGCTGACGTGGCTGGAGGGGCAGACGTGGCAGGAGCTCCAGCGGGCGATGCGGCAGGGGCCGTGGCACATCTTCCACTTCGTCGGCCACGGCGGCTTCGACCCGTCCATCAACGAGGGCGTGCTCGCGTTCGCGAAGGAGGACCGGCAGACGGGGATCGCGGCGGGGAACGACGCGCCGCCGCCGACCCGAACCGACCCGCTCCCCGCTACGAAGATCGGCCAACTCCTCGCCGACCACCGCGACCTCCGCCTCGTCGTCCTCAACGCCTGCCAGGGCGCGACGGCCAGCACCGACGACATCTTCTCCAGTACGGCGAGCGTGCTCATCCGTAAGGGCATCCCCGCCGTCGTCGCGATGCAGTACGAGATCACCGACCGCGCCGCGATCGAGTTCGGGCGCGGGTTCTACGCCTCCGTCGCCGACGGGCTGCCGGTGGACGCTTCTGTGGCCGAGGCGCGGAAGGCGGTCAACTTCGCGATGGACTACACGGTCGAGTGGGGGACACCGGTGCTCCACATGCGCGCCCCCGACGGGCGGCTCTTCGACATCGATGCGCTCGCGGCAGCACCCCCGGCCCCGCCGCCTCCTAAACCCGCTGTCGAAGTGGTCATGGAGCCCGAGCCGGCACCGCGTCCGGTAGAAGCCCGGCCCCCCGCTCCCGGCCCGGTCCGGCCCGCACGCGCTGCCGCCGTATCACCCGACGCGAGCGGGAGGAGCAAGACGTTCCTTTGGGGAGCCGGCGCTGGCATCGCCTTCCTTCTCCTCGCTTTCATAGCGTTGGGTTTCTGGCTTAATCGCGGGCCGGAGCCAGCGCCGGAGCCGGAATGGCAGTACATCGGTGAGGTCACGATCGAGGAGGTGGCGCCTATGGCTCTCGGCGAGACCGCCTACATCCAGGCACGGCTTTGGAATGAGGCCGGAGAGGAGATAGGCGAGGAGACGGTGTACCCCGATTGGGTGCTCACGTGGTCCGCCGAGCCGGAAGACATCGTGAACCTTACCTACGACGAGGAGGGGCGCGGGGTATACGTCGAGGCGTGGACGGCGGGCACCGTCACCATAGCCGCCACCGTCAACTACGATTACTCCTTCCACGAAGAATCTCCGTCCGACGCTATCGCTATGCCGATCACAGTTCCTCCATCTCGCTCCGTGGACAGCGGCGTGCCCGTAGATGTGACTTTCGCCAACCAGTCATCCGCTCGGGTGGATATGGTGTGGGTCGATCATCAAGGAGCAGAACGTCCCTACGGAGGGATAGAACCCGGGGCGGATATCACGCAGCCCTCGTTCGCGAGGCACGTATGGCGCCTGAAGGAGTGGGAGACGGGGCTCGTGCTGGGGACGTTTGTAGTGGCGGAGTCGCCGCCCGAGCAGCGGTTCACGATTCGGGACGCTGTCCGGTAGCGTGCCGTTCGGGGGCCGCCCGCTCCATCGAGGCCACTCCCCTATCAGCCGCTGCGGCTTCGTCGTCCCGTGAGCGCGCCGTTCCGAACCCGGATCTCAGTCGAGGCCGCCGCCGACGCTGCCGCCGCCGCCGCCGCTCGTTCGGTCTCGGTCGCCGCCCCGGCACGGTGCCGCGAGGTCCCCGATGCGCGCGACGAAATCGAGCGGCGAAGACTCCGTAGCCTGCACGTTCAGGCGCCGACTCTCACCGGCTGGAATCTCGAAGCGCTCCGCGCCGAACACCTTGTCCGGGGCCACGCAGAGCACCGTATCGGCCTCGACGCTGAACGTCACAGCGTCCCCTGTATTGAGGTTCAGCGTAGACGGTGTGCATCTGCCGTCGCTATCGATGCGCACGGTGATCTCGGTCATAGCAGCTCTGAAAAGTGAGAGGAACAGGATGTCTGCGTTAACCCTGCGACGCGGACAGGGCTTGCAGCAACTCTCGATAACGAGGGTCGGACCTCAGCGCGTCGAGGTCGGGAGAGGCTTCGACATCCGCACGCTGAAGCCCCTGCCTAAGCCCCTGTTCAATATATTCTAACGCCCGCTCCCGATCGCCTACTATTTCGTAGACGACCGCCATGTCGTGGAGGACGCCGGGACGCACCTGGGCGAGTCCGGCGAGGCGCTGCAGCGCCACGCGGGCACTGTCCGCCTGCCCAATTCGCGCGTGGCTGACGGCCAATCCGACGAGGGCGTTTTCGTCGTTCGGGTTCACGCGGAGGGTCTGGCTGTCCAGGGCAATCATGCGGCGCCAAGCCGCACGGGCACGGGCCTCCTCGCCGTCTCGGAAGTAGGCCTCTGCCAGGTACGCCCACGTCTCCGCATCCGTGCTGTCGATGGCAAGCGCGCGCTCGTGCATCCGCGCCGCC
Source organism: Rhodothermales bacterium (assembly GCA_039944855.1). NCBI lineage: Bacteria > Pseudomonadati > Rhodothermota > Rhodothermia > Rhodothermales > Rhodothermales bacterium. Next base: position 24,700 of record JBDUXZ010000003.1, read on the forward strand.
TGCGCGTAGTCCCGGTTCCGCGCGTGGATCTGCCCGATGTTTTTGTACGCGCTCGCCGTCGGGCCGGTCGCGGAAGGGTTGACCTCGGCGGCCCGCCGGTACCACACCACCGCCGAGTCGAGCCGGCCGAGGTTGTGATACTGAGCACCGACATTGTTGTAGCCCCACGGGTTGTCCGGCCGGAGCTCGACCACGCGACGGTAGACCGACAGCGCCTCCTCGTGGCGGCCTTGCACGTGGTAGAAGAAGCCGAGGCTGTTGTAAAACGCCCAGTACCCCGGCTTGAGCGCGATGGCTTTGCGGTACGCCGCTTCGGCGTCTTCGGGGCGGCCGAGGTAGTAGTAGGTGGCCGCGAGGTGGCGGTGCGCCTCGGCGTTCGTGGAGTCGAGCGCGAGGGCACGGCGCAGTTCGCGCTCGGCCGCCTCGTAGCGTCCCGTGCCTTTGTACACGATGCCGAGTGTGACGCGGACCGGCGCGAGGTCGCCCCCGAGCGCAGCGGCCCGCTCACCGGCCTCCGACGCTCGCTCCACCCACTGCGGATCGCGGGTCGCCTCGTAGCGACGCCAGTAGGCCTCGCCCAGCCCAGCCCACGCGAGCGCGTAGCTGCTGTCGGCTTCGATGGCCCGTCGGAACAGCCGGACCGCACTGTCGATGTTCCGTTCGTCCTCGTAGCGCTGGAGGTAGCCGCGGGCCTGGGTGTAGTAGTCGAACGCGCCGGGGTCCGAGGTTCCGCCGGCCCGGAGCGCGCGCTCGGCCGCCGTGCTTAGTTCGAGGTCGAGGAGCGCGGCGAGGATGAGCGCGACGCTGTCCTGCAGCGCCAGCACGTCTGCCATCGACTTGTCGAGGATGCGGCTGCCGAGTCGGCGGCCCGCGTCGGCGTCGTAGAGGTCGAGCGTGAGGCGGACCCGCTCGGCGGCGCGCTGCACGCTCCCGCTCACCACGAGATTCGCCCCGAGCGTACGCGCCGCCTCACTCGGCGTACTCACCTTGGCCGCTAGCGCCTCAGCCGTGGGAAGGACGGAGAGCCGGTCGGCGAACTGCTCCATCCCACTCAGCGTCGCCCCAATCGTATAGGCCAGCCCGTCGATAAACGCCTGGTTGGCGGGGTCGCCCCCGATGTTGGCGAACGGCAGCACGGCGACGTCCCGCGCCTCGGCACCGTCCTCGCTCGATCCCGACCCGAACCACACGAACGCCGCGATGAGGGTGACGAGCGCGAGCACTCCCACGCCCGCCCACGCCGGGAAATGGAATCGCCGACGCGTCGCGACGGCCCCGCCCCGCTGCACCGCTTCGAGGTCGGCGAGGACGGCCTGCCCGTCGGGATAGCGCGCCGCCGGGTCCTTTTCGAGGCAGCGGGCCACGACGCGAGCGAGCGCCTCCGGCACCGCGGCGGCGAGGGGTGGCGGCTCCTCGTTGAGCAGGCTGTAGACGACGGCCTGCTCGTAGGCCCCGCGAAACGGCCGCGCCCCGCTGAGCATCTCGTAGAGCACGACGCCGAGCGCCCACACGTCGGCTCGGGCATCAACGGCGTCGCCGCGCGCCTGCTCCGGGCTCATGTAGGCGACGGTGCCGACGGTCGCGCCCCCCTTCGTGAGATGGACGTCCGCCACCTTCGCCACGCCGAAGTCGACGAGCTTCACGACGCCCTCGGGCGTGACGAGGACGTTGGCCGGCTTCACGTCGCGGTGGACGATCCCGGCGGTGTGCGCCCGCGCGAGCGCCCGCGCGAGCTGGACGGCGAGATCGAGCGCTTCGCTTGGGGCCAGCGGCCCCCGCTCGATCCGGCGGTGGAGCGTCTCGCCGGGGACGAACGCCATCGCGATGAACAGCAGCCCGTCTTCGGTCTCGCCGACGTCGTGGACCGTGCAGATGTTGGGGTGGTCGAGGGCGGACGCCGCCCGCGCTTCGGCGCGGAGCCGCTCGGCCGCATCGGCGTCACCGTGGAGGAGCGGCGGCAGGAACTTCAGCGCGACGGGCCGGCGGAGTCGGACGTCTTCGGCGCGGTAGACCACGCCCATCCCGCCGCGCCCGATCGCGTGCGAGACGGCGTAGTGCGAGACCGTCCGCCCGGCCAACCCGTACGGATCCCGCGTCGCGGCGGCCTGCTCGGCGTCGTCGGGCTGCGTCGGGTGGTCGAGTGCAGACATGGGAGAGCCGGGGGTGGACTCGTAGCGGGGCGCGGCATGGATCGGCGAGGCGCCGGCCCCACGCCTTCCGTGCTCGCCCCGTCGCGCGTTGCCGTCGGACGACCCGGCGGGCAGGACGGAGTCAGAGAGCGGGAAGAAATCGCAAGATAGGCGCGGCGGCGGTGTGCTCGTGCGGGAACAGGCGGCGCTCACCCCGCTTCCACCTTGCCCCTACTCCCCGGCTCCCATGACTCGTCACCTCCTCGGCACGCCCATCTCCGACGACCTCGCCACCGAGGCCGAAACGGTCGCCGCCCTCCTCCGCTCCGACGCGCCCCGCGATGAGAAAATCGACCGCGTGGACGACCTCATCATCCGGTTCGTCCAGACCGGCATCGACGCGCACTTCCACGGGCCGGCGCGGCTGTTCGGGCTCAACGCCCTGCTCATTAAAGTGATCGACCTCGCCGCCGCGACGACGCTCCGTGCGCTCAAGACCGCCACGCGCCGCGTGCTCAAGAGCCTCTCCGACGAACAGCTCACCGGCGTCGCCGACGAACTCGAAGACCGCATTTACCACATCGAGGTCGGCGAGGAGTGACGCCGCGCTGGTTCGCGCGTCAGGTCGTCGCGCCGCCGCAGGAGGAGCCGGCGCCGGCGGTGCAGCCGTAGCAGTGGCGGGCCGTGAGGATCTGCCGCGCCTGCCACGCGTCGAGGTCGAAGTCGGCGACGTGGGCGAACGGCACGGCCGCGTCCATCTCCAGCTGCTGGTTGAAGTCGCAGTCGTAGACGCGGCCGTCCCAGCTCACCGAGATCGTGTTCCGGCACATCAGCCCGTCAATCGTGGCGGGGTTGAACGCGTTGACGAGGCGCTCCATATACGCCTCCGTCATCCCCTTCTCCAGCAGCCACTCGAGGTAGCGCGACATCGGCATGTTGTTGAGCGCGAAGAGCCGGTCGAACGACACGCCGTGGTTCTTCGCGAGCGCCGCCTTCCACTCCTCCTCCAGCGAGCCCTGGCTGCCCGCGAGGAACGCGCCGACGGGGTTCGTGACGAGCGTGAGCACGCGGTCGGGGTCGCCCTGTCCGTAGCCCGCCGCGTTGAGCCGGCGGAGCGCTTCGATGGACTTGACGTAGGTCCCGTCGCCGCGCTGCGCGTCGGTGCCGAGCTTGCGGTAGTGCGGGAGCGAGCACGCGACCTCGACGCCGCGCTCCGCCATCCATTCGGGGAGGTGCTGGTAGCGGCGGACGAGCAGGATTGTGAGGTTGCACCGGTCGATGACGTGGAGCCCGCGCGCCACACACTCGTCGACGAGGTACTCGAAGTGCGGGTTGAGCTCCGGCGCGCCGCCCGTGAGGTCGACGGTGTGCGCCCCGCTCGCGTCGATCGCCCGGAGGCAGGCGTCGACGGTGGCGCGGTCCATGTTCTCGTCGGTGCGGTCCGGTCCCGAATCAACGTGGCAGTGCCGGCACGTCATGTTGCAGAGCTTGCCGATGTTGATCTGGAAGATCTCCAGAGCGGCGGGCGTGAGCGTGGGCCACCCGCTCGCGGCGAGGTCGGCGTCGAAGTCGCCGGTGCCGGTCGGCCCGCCGGTGAGCGCGACGGCGTCGAGCGCGTGGAACTGCTCGGCGGGCTCAGCGAGGGGCGTGCGGCGGGCGTGGAGGCTCGTCGTCCGCTTCGGGCCGGTCTCGGGCGAGTCCAGCATCAGCTCGCGGCTGAGAACGGTCAGGTCGATGAAGCCGGTGTCGGCGATGCTCATGGGAGAAGGTGGGGGTGGAATAAGGGGATCGGGGAAGATCGGGCCGAGCGGCGAGCGCAGACAGGCCAATCGGTGTCCGGCCGTTGCTCACAACCTACGCGCGGCTACATCATCTTCGCCTTCGCGTGCTCCAGCATCTGCACGCCGTGCACGAGCGAGGCCCCGCCGCGAATCGCCGTAGCGACGTGGACGGCCTCCGTCATCTGCTCCAGGTCCGCACCTTTTTCGAGCGATTCCGACGTGTAAGCGTCGATGCAGTACGGGCACTGCACGGTGTGGGCGACGGCGAGCGCGATCAGCGCCTTCTCGCGGGCCGAGAGCGCACCGTCCTCGAACACCTTGCCGTAGTAGCTGAAGAACGCATCGGCGAGCGGCTGGCTGCCTTCAGCGATGTCGCCGAATTTGGCGAGGTGCGCGGGCTTGTAGTAGGTGTCCATGAGGGGTCCGTTGAGGGCGGGTACGGCCGGCCGGAAGCCGGCGGATGCGGGAGGGCCTTTGTCGCAACAAGCGTCGTGGAGGTTCCGCGGCCTTTCTCAATAAAGCACCACATTCGCCGTTCCGCTGCCCCGCCTCCGTGTAAGACCGGGCAGCGGAACGGGTTTCGGTAGCCGGAAAACAATCCCGACGCGCGAAGGCACCGCCCGCTCCCCCTCCGCCCTGCGCGGCGCTCGATCGCCGAGTTTCCTAGGGCATTCGGAATGCTCGCGTTCCTATTCCGGGGCTTGTCGAGACACGTAGGCAAGGTCCCTCGAATCGGCGGGCTCCTTGTCGGAGGACGCTCGTTCCGCACTCCCTGCGGCAGCCTCATGCCGTTACGTACCCGTCGCCCTTCGAAAGCCCCTGGCTCGCCGATAACTGCATTCATTCCGCCTCCTCCCTTGCTTCCCCCCTCCCCCGTGACCATCAGCAGCGAAGAGGCGAGCCGTCTCCTGAGCGAGACGATCCAGGACCTCGTCTGCCTCCACGAGCCCGACGGCACCTATCTCTGGGTCAGCCCGTCGTGCCGGGACCTCCTCGGCTACGACCCCGGCGAACTCATCGGCACGCCCCACCTCGCCCTGGTCCACCCTCAGGACCAGCAGGCCGCTCAGGCGCAACGGAGTGAATCCGCGCTCGACGGCGCGGTACCGAGCGTAGCCGCATCGGGCATGGCCGAATACCGCATCCGCCGCAGAGACGGGGACTACGTCTGGTTCGAGACCCGAACGCGCACGATCCGGGGCGACGACGGCGAGGTCCTCCGTCTCCAGACCAACTCCCGCGACGTGACCGAGCGCCGGCGGGCCGCCGACGAGCTCCGCCGCTCCGAGGAGCTCCTCGGCAGCGTGCTCGCCTCCTCCCTCGACGGCGTGATGGCGTTCGACAGCGTCCGCGACGACGAAGGCCACGTCGTCGACTTCACCTTCCGCCTCGTCAACCCCGCGGCCGAGGCCGCCGTCGGGCGCAGCAGCGCGGACCTCATCGGGAAGCGGCTGCTGGAGGAGCTGCCCGGCAACCGCGACGAAGGCCTCTTCGACATGTACTGCGAGGTCGTCGAGACGGGCGAGCCTCAGAGCGCGGAGTTCTTCTACGATCACGACGGCATCCGGGCGTGGTTTCAGAACACGGCCGTGAAGCGGGGCGACGGGTTCGCCGTGACCTTCCGCGTCGTGACCGAGCAGAAAGAGGCCGAGGAGACCCTCCGCAAGAGCGAGGAGCGCCTCCGCCTTCTCCTCCAGGTCACCTCCCACCAATCCGGCACCCTTGACGAGCAGATCCACGAGGCCCTCGGGCTCGCTACCGGCCTGCTCGACCTCGATATCGGGATCCTCAGCCAGGTCGAGGACGGGATCTACACCGTCTCCCACGTCTTCGCGCCGGAGACGGAGCTAGCCCCGGGGCAGACGTTCGCGCTCGGGCAGACGTACTGCAGCCTCACGCTCGACCGGGACGGGCTCGTCGCCGTCGACCACATGGGTAGCTCCGAGTACAGCGGGCACCCGTGCTACCACGCGTTCGGGCTGGAAGCCTACATCGGCATGCCGATCCAGGTCGGAGGCCGGCTCTACGGCACGCTCAACTTCTCCAGCCCGGCTGCCCGCCCTCGCCCGTTCACCGACCTCGACCGGAATTTCCTCCTCCTCCTCGGCCGCTGGCTCAGCCATGCCATCGAGCAGCAACGGAACGGCGATGCCCTCCGGCGGAGCGAGGAGAACCTCGCCTCCGCCCAGCGCATTGCCCACCTCGGGAGCTGGGAGTGGGATCTCCAGACGGGCGCCCACGCGTGGTCCGACGAGCTCTACCGGCTCTACGGTCTCGACCCGGATGATCCGCCCGCGGACCTCGCCGCCGCCGCCGTCCGGGGCGCGCACCCTGAGGACCGGCCCCTCGTCGAGTTTGAATTCGAGACCGTCCTCAACACCCCGCCCGAAGAGGCCGGGATCCCCACGCGGCCAGCCTTCGAGTACCGCATCCCGGCGGAAGACGGGTCGCTCCGCTATGTCCGGTGCCTCAGCCGGACCGTCCTCGACGAGCGCGGCGGCTTCACCGCGATCGGCACCGTGCAGGACGTGACGGAGGAGAAGAAGAACGAGCAGCTCAAGAACGAATTCATCTCGATCGTAAGCCACGAGCTGCGAACGCCGCTAACCTCTATCGCCGGCTCCCTCCGGCTGATTGCGTCGCAGACGGCCGGGGCCGTCTCCGCTCCGGTCCAGGGCATGCTCGACATCGCCCAGCGCAACTCCGACCGCCTCGTCCGCCTCATCAACGACATCCTCGACGTGCAGAAGGTCGAGGCGGGCGGGCTCCGGCTGCAACTGGAGCCGCACGCGCTGGCGGACCTCCTCGCCTCCGCCGTCGAGGCGAACGCGGGCTACGGCGAGCGCCGCGAAGTGCAACTCGTGCTCCACCCGGTCCCCGACGTCGAGGTCCGCGCCGACAGCGACCGCTTCATGCAGGTCATGGCGAACCTCCTCTCGAACGCCATGAAGTTCTCGCCGGCGCAGGGCGAGGTCGCGGTGACCGCTCGGGCCACGAATGGCGGCGTACGCATCGAAGTGACGGACCACGGGCCAGGTATCCCCGCCGCGTTCCACAGCCGTCTCTTCGACCCGTTCGCGCAGGCCGACAGCTCCTCCACCCGGAACAAGGAAGGGACCGGCCTCGGCTTGAACATCGCGAAGTCGCTCGTGGAGCTTCACGGTGGCCGCATCGGGTTCGAGACGGAGATCGGTGTCGGTACCACGTTCCACATCGACCTCCCGGCCGAGGCCCGGCAGTCGCCCGGCGAGGAGCCGACGTGGGCCCGCATCCTCGTCGTCGAGGACGACACGGGTGCCGCCCACCTCATGAGCATGATCCTGCGGCAGGACGGATTCCTAGTCGACACGGCCGGCACCATCGAGGCCGCCCGCGGCTGCCTCGCCGAACGCCGCTACGCCGCCCTCACCCTCGACCTCCGCCTCCCCGACGGGGACGGACTCACCCTCCTGAGCGAGGTCCGGGCCCAGACCCCGACGCTCCCCGTCGTCGTCGTGTCCGTCGAGGCGGACATCCGCCGGCGCGCGCTCGAAGGCACCGCGATCCCGCTCGTCGACTGGCTCGACAAGCCGTTCCGCAGGAAGCGGCTCGTGGACTCCGTGCGCCAGGCGTTGCGTAGCGTCCCGGCTCCCCGCATCCTCCACGTCGAGGACGACGCCGATTGCGCCGCCGTGACGGCCCACATGCTGGCCGGCCTCGGCGAGGTCACGCCCGCGCCGACGCTCGCCGCCGCACGCGCCCTCCTCGCCGCCGAGCGCTTCGACCTCCTCCTCCTCGACCTCGGCCTCCCCGACGGGGACGGCCTAGACCTCCTCGGCACCGCCCTCCCCCTCCCCCCCACCGTGATCTATTCCGCCCGTGAGCCCGGCGAGGTGGAGGGGCTACGTCCCTACGGTGCGATCGTCAAGGGCCGGACCGATGACGCCGAGTTCCTCCGGATCATCCGCGACGCCGTCGGCCGCTACACGGTGCCCGATGCCGGTGCGCTCCCGCGCGGAGCCACCGCCTGAGTTCCCCCTGCTGCCTCCCACCCCACGCCTTCTCCCATGCCCGCTGCCCTCACCAAAATCCTCTGCGCCGAAGACGATCCGGACATCCAGGCCATCATTCGGATGTCGCTGGAGTTCGTCGGCGGCTACACCGTGCGCCTCGTCGACAACGGCCGCGAGGCCCTCGAGCACCTGCCCGACTTCGCCCCGGACCTCCTCCTCCTCGACGTGATGATGCCGGAGATGGATGGCCCCGCCACTCTCAACGCGCTCCGCGCGCGGCCGGAGCTGGCCGGCATCCCCGTCGTCTTCCTCACCGCGAAGACGCAGCAGTCCGAGGTCGAGCAGTACCTCGCGCTCGGCATCGCCGAGGTCATCCAGAAACCCTTCGACCCCCTCACCCTACCCGAGCAGGTGCGCGCCATTTGGGAGCGCTGTTACGCCTGACCCACGGCCGTGTTGGTCGCGTTCGCTGACCGGCACGTGATCGAATACTCGCCGCTGAGTCCCCGCCCTCCCCTCCGGTTGCCCTCTACCACCCGACCCCCACCGTCATGACTGAATACCACCTGCCCTCCAACGCGGCCGTCGCCCAGACGAGCGACTACGCCCGCCGCCTGCCAAGCCGGCTCACCGAAATGGAAATGCTGTGGGACCTCGCCCGAGGCGGCGACGATGCCGCGCTCCACACGCTCCACAAACAAACCCACCAGCTTCGTGGCTCCGCGGGTATGTACGGCTTCAGCCAGCTCGGCGAAGCCGCCCGCGCCCTCGACATCGCCCTCTCCTCCTTCCGATCGGACTCCGCGCCCCTCACCGAGGACTGGACCGAGCGCTTGGACGCGCTCATGACCGCTATGACAGCCAAGGCTCAGGAGCCGCCTACGCTTACCGAGTCGGTGCCGCCTGCGTCACACCCGGCCCACCGGCAGGAGGCCTTGATCCTCGTCGCCGACGACGACCCGGCCATCCGCGACATGCTCTCCCTCTACCTGGAGCAGGAGGGTTTCCTCGTGGTCACGGCAGCGAACGGCACCGAAGCGATAGCTTGCGCCCGCAAGCACAAGCCCGACGTAATGCTGCTCGACCTCGAGATGCCGGAGATGAATGGCACCGAGGTGATGCGGCACCTCCGCAACGGCACCTCCACCTCCCACATCCCCGTCGTCGTGCTCACCTCCCATGACGCGATCGACATCGTCTTGGAGGCGCTCAGCCTCGACATCTGCGGCTACCTCACCAAGCCCACGGAGATCGGCACCGTCGTGAGCAAGGTGTTCGACGTCCTCATGTCCACCGCCTGAGCGGCCGCGCCGAGCGGCTCTAAAACACGAGGATCTGCCGGACGCGCGCGCCGCTCAGCCGCAGCCGCGTATCTACCGTCTGCCGGAACGCCTTCCGCTCGCCCGGCGCCACGTCCCGCACGTCGAGCTTCATCGTCTCGACGGGCTCCACGCCCGGCTCGACGGGCTGGTCGTAGAGCGCGACTTCGACGGTCGCGCTCGAGATCGGCCGCTCCGTCGGGTTGAAGAGCGTGCCGGTGACGACCTGCTTCCCGTCCTCCTCGCGGACCAGCCGGAACCCCTCGACCTCGGCGTCGAGCGGGACGGGTGCTTCCCCGCAGCCCACCGCGACGGCGGCGATCAGGACCATCAGGGCGAGGGCTTGCGCGCGGGGCTTCCAGTTCGTCGCCATCATCGTTCGGGTTGGTTCGTGCAAAGAGACACAACGGGCGGGCGAGCCGCGCCGTGCCGCCACGCGCGCCTCTTCGCCGAAAGCTCTTCGGATCAGCCGTCCACCGGCCGGACCGGCTCGATAGTGAAGCCGACCTCTTCGTCGGCCATCTGCTCGTCGTAGTCGATGTAGACCTCGGTCGGCTGTCCGGTGGCGGGGTCGTACGTCGCGTCCACGCGGGCGGCGTCGCGCGCGAACGCCTCGGCGATGAGCGCGAAGAGGTCGTCCACCGTCTGGTACTCCGTGAGCGGTCGGTCGATGGGCTCGCCCTCGCCTCGGTACGCCACGTCCGCGACCGCGCCGCTGCGCACGGTCACGTCGAACGGGCCGCGATACTGCGGCGGGCAGAAGCAGCTCCGGGTGTACGTGAAGCGGTAGTCGCCGGGGCGCTGCATCTCCCACTTCGCCCGACTCGTGGCGAGGGCCTGCGGGCCGTCGTCGAGTGCGCCGGGCGATGCGGGCTCAGCGTGGAGGGAGTCGGCGCGGACGGGCACGGCGTCGGGCCGGGGCGAGGAGCACGCGGCGAGCGCGAGGACGGCGATGAGGAGCGCGGAGCGGGGCATGGTGGAGACCTCAGCCGAGGTCGTCGAGGTTGGCGCGGAGTTTCTGGAGCTCGGAGGTCGCGTCGGCCGCCTTCTGCCGCTCGCGGGCGACGACGTCCTCGGGCGCCCGGTTGACGAACTGCTGGTTCCGCAGTTTCCGCTCGACGCTGACGAGGAAGCCCTCCTTCTCCTCGATGGCCCGGCCCAGCCGCGCGCGCTCCTCGTCGAGGTCGATCATGCCGGCGAGCGGGACGAACACCTCGTGCGTGCCCCCGGCCGCGCCGACCACGACGGCGGCGCTCGCCTTCGGCTTCGCGAGCCCGGTCCCGACCGTGAGGTCGTCCACGTTCGCGAGCTGGGCGAAGTAGCGCCCGTGCCGCTCGACGGCCTCGACGAGCCCACCCCGTTGTCCGTTGTCGCCGCCGACGCTCACGTGCGCCGCGATCTTCTTTGACGGCGCGACGCCGTACTGGCTCTTGACGCCGCGAATCCCCGAGATCAGCTCCTGCACGAGCGCGAACGTCTGCGCCGCCTCGGCATCGGTCTCCGCTTCGTTCGCCTGCGGCCAGCGCGCGACGATGCACGCCTCGCCCTCAGCGCGCGGGCGGAGCCGGTGCCACAGCTCTTCGGTGATGAATGGCATGAACGGGTGGAGCAGCTTCACCATCTGCTCGTAGACCTCGACGGCGAGGGCGATTTTGTCCTCGTCCATCGCCTCGCCGAACGGCGGCTTGATGAGTTCGAGGTACCAGTCGCAGTAGTCGCGCCAGAAGAGGTCGTAGATGGCGAGCGCCGCCTCGTTCAACCGGTAGCGCTCGACGGCCTCGTCGACGGCCGTGATCGTCTGATTCAACCGTGTGAGGATCCACCGCTCGACGAGTTCGAGTTCGTCGAAGGAGCGCGAGCGACGGTAGTCCTTGCCCTCTTCCATGAAGCGGCCGAAGACGTTGAACGCGTTCCAGATCTTGTTGGCGAAGTTCCGCCCCATCTCGAACTTCGACGGCTCCAGCTTGATGTCCTGGCCCGGCGTGCAGAGCACGTTGAGCGAGAAGCGGACGGCGTCGGCGCCGTACTCGTCGGCCATCTCGAGGGGGTCGATCCCATTCCCGAGCGACTTCGACATCCAGCGGCCCTGCGCGTCCTTGATCATGCCCGTGATGTAGACGTCGCGGTAGGGGACCTCGCCCGTGAAGTGGATCCCGGCCATGATCATCCGGGCGATCCAGAAGAAGAGGATGTCGTAGCCCGAGACGAGGACCGTGCCCGGATAGAACGTCTTCACGTCGGCCGTGTCGTCGGGCCAGCCGAGCGTGGCGAAGGGCCACAGCCACGACGAGAACCACGTGTCGAGCACGTCCTCGTCCTGCACCATGCCGGGTTCGGGCTGCTCGACGGAGACGACGAAGTCGCGGCTCTCGTCGCGCTCGCCATCGGCGTCGGTGTAGTACCAGACCGGAATCCGGTGGCCCCACCAGAGCTGGCGCGAGATCGTCCAGTCGCGGATGTTTTCGAGCCAGCGGAAGTACTCGTTCTGCCAGCGCTCGGGGTAGAACGTCACCTCGCCCGCGCGGACGGCGGCGAGCGCGGGGTCGGCGAGCGGCTTCATCTTGACGAACCACTGCCGCGAGATGAGCGGCTCGATCACGGCCTTCGAGCGCGAGGAGATCGGGACGGTGTTTTTGTACGGCTCGACGCGGTCGAGCAGCCCGGCAGCGTCGAGGTCGGCGACGATCCGCTTGCGCGCCTCGAAGCGGTCGAGCCCTTCGTACGGCCCGCCGTGCTCGTTGATCGTGGCGTCGGGGTTCATGACCGAGATCACGTCGAGCCCGTGGCGCTTGCCGATCTCGAAGTCGTTCTTGTCGTGGCCCGGCGTCACCTTGAGGGCGCCCGCGCCGAACTCGGGGTTCGCGTGCTCGTCGGCCACGATCGGGATATCCCGGTTCATGAGCGGCAGCGTGACCATTTTCCCGACGAGGTCGGTGTAGCGCGCGTCGTCGGGGTGGACGGCGACGGCGGTGTCGCCGAGGAGGGTCTCGGGCCGCGTCGTGGCGATCGTGACGTGCCCGCTGCCGTCGGAGTAGGGGTAGCGGATCCACCACATTTGCCCGTCGCGCTCGACGTTGTCCACCTCCTCGTCGGAGATGGCCGTCATGTTGTCGGGGTCCCAGTTGACGAGGTAGTCGCCGCGGTAGATCAGCCCGTCCTCGTAGAGCCGGACGAAGATGTCCTGCACGACGCGGTTGTAGTGCTCGTCGAGCGTGAACCGCTCCCGACTCCAGTCGCACGAGTCGCCGAGGCGGCGCTTCTGCTGGAGGATGATGCCGCCGAACTCCTCGACGTAGGCCCAGACGTGCTTGAGGAAGGCCTCGCGCCCGATCTCTTTCCGCTCGATCCCCTGCTCGCGCAGCCGCCGCTCGACGACGTTCTGCGTGGCGATGCCGGCGTGGTCCATACCCGGCAGCCAGAGGGCGTTGTAGCCCTGCATCCGGCGCATCCGGGTGAGCGCGTCCTGCACGGCGTCCTGGAGGGCGTGGCCCATGTGGAGCCGGCCCGTGACGTTCGGCGGCGGCATCACGATCACGTGCGGCGGCGCGTCGGAGTCGGCATCCGCGCGGAAGAAGTCGTGGGCTTCCCAGAACTGGTACCAGCCGGCCTCAACGCGGGTGGGGTCGTAGGCGGTGCTGTCGGCGGTGTCGGTGACGGGCGGAGTGAGGGCGTCGGGCATGGCGGTGTCGAATCGGAGGGAACCGAAAAGTACGGCGTATCCAGTGCAGACGCGATGAAGGAACATGGGCCGCTGCGAAACGGCGGCGCGGCCTGCGCGGGACCCATTGCCCGCTGCGAGCTATTATGGAAGCTCTCCCATCCGCCACGCCCATGCCCGCCCTCGTCCCGTTCGAGACGATCCCCCAACTCCTCTCCGGCCTCGTCGCCCACTTCGAGGGCTCCGACCGCCCAGCGCTCCGCTACAAAGACAAGGCGGCAGGCTGGACGCCGATCACGCACGTCGCGCTCCACGCCGACGCGCTCGCGTTCGCCGGCTGGCTCCACCACGTCGGCGTGCGGCCGGGCGACCGCGTGGCGGTGCTCTCGGAGAACCGGCCCGAGTGGGCCGCGGCCGACCTCGGCACCCAGCTCCTCGGTGCCGTCAACGTCGCGCTCTACACCACGCTCCCCGCCGACCAGGTCGAGTACATCCTCCGCGATTCCGGCGCGCGCGTGTTCGTCGTCTCGACGAACCTCCAGTTCAAAAAGGCCGCAGCCGTCTTCGACGCGTGCCCGGAGCTGGAGCACGTCGTCGCGCTCGACGAGCCGAAGGGCACGCCGACCCTCCCGTTCACGCGGTGGGCCGAGGCCCTCGCCGCTGGCCACGCCTACCGAAACACCCACCGCGCCGAACTCGACGCACTCACCGCCGCCGTCGCACCGGACGATCTCTCGGCGCTGATCTACACGAGTGGGACGACGGGCGTGCCGAAGGGCGTCATGCTCACGCACGCCAACATCTGCTCGAACGCGCGGGCCGCCCTCGAAGTGTTCGACCTCCGCCCGACCGACGAGCACCTCTCGTTCCTCCCGCTCTCGCACGCCTTCGAGCGGACGGCGGGCTACGTCGCCGCCCTCGCCGGCGGCTGCACGATCACGTATGCCGAGAGCATCGACGCCGTCGCGAAGAACCTCCCCGAGGTCCGCCCGACGATCCTGATCTCGGTCCCGCGCGTGTTCGAGAAGCTCTACAACGCGGTCGCGAAGTCCGTCGCCGAAGCCGGCGGCGCGAAGCAGAAGGTCTTCGACTGGGCCGTGGCGACGGGGAAGAAGGTGGCCGCGCGCGAGGCGGCGGGGAAGCGCGCCGGCCCCTTGCTGAAGGCGCAGTACGCGCTCGCGCAGCGGCTCGTGTTCAGCGCGCTCCACGAGAAGCTCGGCGGGCGGATCCGCTTCGCCGTCAGCGGCGGGGCTGCGCTGCCGCGCGCCATCGGCGAGTTCTTCCAGGCCGCCGGCCTCCCGATCATCGAGGGATATGGGCTGACCGAAACGGCGCCCGTCCTCGCCGCGAACCCGATGGACGCGCCGCGCTACGGCTCAGTCGGCCACGTCCTCCCGGGCGTGACCGTCGCCATTCGCTCGCTCGACGACGACCGGCTCATCGGTCAACTCTCGGGCGAGGACTACCCCTCGACGATGACGACGGAGCCGGGCGAGATCGTCGCGCGCGGGCCGAACGTGATGCGCGGCTACTGGAACGACGAGGCCGCCACGCACGCCGTCATCGACGCCGACGGCTGGTACCACACCGGCGACATCGGCCGCTTCGACGGCGGCTACCTCACGATTACCGACCGGCTCAAGCACATGATCGTCTCGAAGGGCGGGAAGAACATCTACCCCGGCCCCATCGAAGACGCCTTCAAAGCCGACCCCGCCATCGAGCAGCTCGTCGTGGTCGGCGAAGGGCGGGAGTTCCTGACCGCGCTCGTCGTCCCGAATGAGGCAGCCCTCGCCGCACTCACCGGAGGTGCCACCGACGACGTGTTGCAGCGCGAGGAGGTGCGCGCGCCCTTCGCCGCCGCGTTCCGTGCGTACTCACGCGGCGCAGCCAGCCACGAGAAGATCCGCGACTTCCGCCTCGTCGCCGAGCCCTTCAGCGAAGAGAACGGGCTGATGACGCCGACGATGAAGCTCAAGCGCCGCGCCATCGAGCAGCGCTACGCCGCCCTCATCGAGTCGATGTACGCCGGGACCGACTAGCCCGCGCCGCTTGGACCGTATCGCCCTTACGCAAAACTCCTTTTGCCCTCCGCCGCGCCGACAGTTTATATTGACGGCCCGTCCAAAATCGGGGTGTAGCGCAGCCCGGTAGCGCGCTTCGTTCGGGACGAAGAGGTCGTGGGTTCGAATCCCGCCACCCCGACTAGAACCGGCCCTCGCCTCAATGGCGAGGGTCGGTTTCTTTTTAGCCAGATCCGTCACGCTGGGACCCGCTCCTTCTTGCTCCGGTCGAAGTGGCGGTACTTCGCGACGGCTTCCTCGAACGCGTCGGCGAAGCCGTCTGTGCCGTTCCGCGACGTCACGACGCCCTTGTCCGAGGTCGTGCCGCCGTCGGAGAGGGTGATGTCGGGGAGGCGCGCCTCCTCCAGCAGGCCCACCCCCTCGCCCGTCGCGCCGATCGGCTTCGCGTGGCGAAAGCCCTCTTGGATGAAGTGGAGCGCGTCGCCGTGCTCCTTGAGCGCCTCGGCGCTCGCGGCGCCGCCCGGCACGAAGAACGCGTCGAAGAGGACGGAGGCCGTCGTGAGGTAGCTCTCGTCCACCTCGACCGTCTCGCCGGACGCGCTCGCGAGCGTGCCCTGCGTCCTCGCGACGACCTTCGGCTTCGCGCCGCCGGCCATGAGCCTCTCTTTGACGGCTACGAACTGCTCGTGGTCGAAGCCGTCGGCGAGGAGGATAGCGACCTTCCGGGTCTCGATGGTGTCGTAGCGGCCCCGCTTGATCGTGCTCACCTCGGGGATCCGCTTGTCGGTCTCCTTCCCGGCGAACGCCTCCGGCGGCTCGACGCCGATGCCCCGCGCGACGCGGACGGCGAGCTCGTGGTTGATCTTGTTCAGGAACTCGTGGACCATCCGCTCGCGGACCTCCTTGTTCGTGACCTTGCCGAGCTCGAACCGCCCGGCGTCCACGAGCCGGTCCTGCTCGTCCTCGGTCAGGCTGTGCCAGAACATCGTGGCCTGGCTGAAGTGGTCCTTGAAGCTCTCGCTCCGCTCGCGGATCTTGTGGCCCTCGACGCGCTCCATGTAGTGGACGTAGCCGCCGGCGGACTCCGGCGCCATCATCGGGCAGCCCTTCCCCAGCGAGTTCGGGTAGTAGTTCACCCGGCCCTGGTTGATCGTCTGCCGCATGAACCCGTCGCGCTGGTTGTTGTGGACGGCGGCGACGGGCCGGTTGATCGGGAGCTCGTTGAAGTTCGCGCTCGAGAACCGGTTGATCTGCGTGTCGATGTAGGAGAAGAGGCGGCCCTGCAGGAGCGGATCGTTCGTGAAGTCGATGCCGGGGACGACGTGGCCGGGGTGGAAGGCCACCTGCTCGGTCTCGGCGAAGAAGTTGTCCGGGTTTCGGTTGAGCGTCATCTTCCCGACGATGCGCACCGGCACTTCGTCCTCGGGGATGAGCTTGGTCGGGTCGAGCAGGTCGAAGTCAAACCGGTGCTCGTCCTCCTCCTCGACGACTTGGAGGCCGAGTTCGAACTCGGGGTAGGCGCCGTCCTCGATCCGATCCCAGAGGTCCTTCCGGTTGAAGTCGGGGTTCTTGCCGGCGATCTTCTGCGTCTCGTCCCACACGAGGGAGTGCGTGCCGAGCACGGGCCGCCAGTGGAACTTGACGAAGCGGGCCTTCCCCTCTTCGTTGATGAGGCGGAAGGTGTGAACGCCGAAGCCCTCCATCATCGCGTAGCTGCGGGGGAGGCCGCGGTCGGAGAGGACCCACATGATCGTGTGCGCGCTCTCCGGCATGAGCGAGACGAAGTCCCAGAAGTTGTCGTGCGCGGCCGAGGCCTGCGGCGTCTCCGAATCGGGCTCCGGCTTGATGGCGTGGACGAGGTCGGGGAACTTGATGCCGTCCTGGATAAAGAAGACCGGCATGTTGTTGCCGACGAGGTCCCAGTTCCCCTCTTCGGTGTAGAACTTCGTGGCCCACCCGCGCACGTCGCGGACGGTGTCCGCCGAGCCGCGAAACCCGACGACGGTGGAGAAGCGGACGAAGACAGGCGTCTTCTTCGAGGGGTCCTGAAAGACCTTGGCCTTGGTGAGGTCGGTGAGCGGCTCGTAGACCTGGAAGTAGCCGTGAGCGGCGGAGCCTCGGGCGTGGACCACGCGCTCGGGGATGCGCTCGTGGTCGAAGTGGGTCATTTTCTCGCGGAGGTGGAAGTCCTCCAAGAGAGTCGGGCCACGGCTGCCGGCCTTGAGCGAGTCGTCGGTGTGGTTGACGCGGAGGCCGGTATTCGTGGTTAGGTACTCGCCGCTCGCGTCCTCGCGGTAGGGTTCGAGTTGGCGGTGTTTGGCTTCTTCGTCGTGGCCGTGGTCGTCGGCGAGGCGCTTGGAGTCGGACATGGTGAGCGGGAGAAGAGGGAGGAGCAGGGAGGGGTGGCCCCGAATCGTTCCTGCGAGGGGCCGCCAGATGAGGAGGTGTCGTACGAAATTAGACGGGAGAGGTTCGTCTAACGGAACCGATTTCGTCACACGACATCCACCGCGACGCCGCGCGCTTCGAGTGAGCGGACGGCCTCGTCGCTGACGCCGGTGTCGGTGATCACGGCGTCTACCTGGTCGACGTTGCAAATCCGCCGGAAGCCGCGCCGCCCGAACTTCGAGGAGTCCGCGATGACGATCGTGCGCTGCGCCGCCCGCATCATCGCCTGGTTCAACGTCGCTTCCTGCGCGTTCGTCGTCGTCAGGCCGTAGTCGAGGTCGAACCCGTCCACGCCGAGGAAGAGCTTGCTGCAGGCGTGGTCCTCGAGCATCTGCTCGGCGTGCTGTCCCACGACGGAGGTCGAACTCTTGCGCACGGTGCCGCCGAGCATGAGGATCTCCACCTGCGGTAGCCCCGTGAGGACGACGGCCACGTTCATCGCGCTCGTGATAACGGTGAGGCCGGGCACGTCGCGGAGGTGGCGCGCCACGTACATCGCCGTCGTCCCTGAGCCTAGGATGATGGAGTCCTGCGGCTCGACGAGGGCCGAGGCCGCCCGTCCGATGCGGTCCTTGTCGGCGGCGTGCTCCCCCGTCTTCTCCTCGACGGTGCGATCGAGCACGTACGGGTTCGCGCCGATCGCGCCGCCGTGCGTCCGGTGGAGGAGGTGGCGGCGCTCCAACATGTTGAGGTCCTTTCGAATCGTAACCTCAGAGACCTCAAGCTGCTCACTCAGCGTCGCGACGGACACCTGCCCCTGTTCGCGTAGGCGTTTGAGGATGTGCTCGTGGCGTTCCGGGGCGGACTGCATAGACCCGAGAGGGGAGTTCATAGGAGATTATCGAAGGGGATCGCCCAGCATGCTACGACCCGAGGGCGAAACCGCAAAGGGCGCACAGCGATCGCCGGTGTTGCTTCGAAACGAAAGCTTTAAAATGGGTTGCCTTAGTTGTAGAAAAGCGCTTCCAGTATTATACTGTCGCAACGCATCGTAAGCAAACAAAGGAGATGCGTAACACTTCGGTGCTTTCACTTCCACCTATCTGTCCGAGCCCATGTCCTACGTCCTCGCTCTCGACCAAGGCACCACCAGCTCCCGCGCCATCCTCTTCAACAGCGACGGCCAGATCGAAACGGTTTCTCAGCGCGAGTTCCAGCAGATCTTCCCCCGGCCCGGCTGGGTCGAGCACAACCCCAGCGAGATCTGGTCCACGCAGGCCGGCGTCGCGACCGAGGCGCTCACCCGCATCGGGATCGCCGCCAAAGACATCGCCGCGATCGGCATCACGAACCAGCGCGAGACGACGGTCGTGTGGGATCGGAAGACCGGCGAGCCGGTCTACAACGCCATCGTGTGGCAGGACCGTCGCACCGCCGGCTTCTGCGACCGGCTCAAGGACGAGGGGCGGAAAGAGCTGTTCCAGGAGAAAACCGGCCTCGTCATCGACGCCTACTTCTCCGGGACGAAGGTCCGTTGGATCCTCGACAACGTGGACGGCGCGCGGCAGAAGGCCGAGGCCGGCGACCTCGCCTTCGGCACGATCGACTGCTGGCTGATGTGGAAGCTCACCGGTGGCAAGCTCCACGTTACCGACGTGACGAACGCGTCGCGGACGCTGATGTACAACATCCAAACGGGCGATTGGGACGACGAACTCCTCGACGTCCTCGGCGTGCCGCGCGCCCTCCTGCCCGAGGTCCGCTCCAGCAGCGAGCACTACGGCGACACCTCCGGCGACATCTTCGCGACGAAGATCCCCATCGCCGGGATCGCGGGCGACCAGCAGGCGGCGCTCTTCGGGCAGGTGTGCACACAGCCGGGCATGGGGAAGAACACCTACGGCACGGGCGCCTTCATGCTGATGAATACGGGCAACGAAGCCGTCACCTCGAAGAACAACCTCCTCACGACGGTCGCCTGGAAGCTCGGCGGCGAGCCCATGCAGTACGCCCTCGAAGGGAGCGTCTTCGTCGCCGGCGCCGTTGTGCAGTGGCTCCGCGACGGGCTCGGGCTCATCCGCCACGCCCCCGACGTGGAGTACCTCGCGAGCAAGGTCGAGAGCAGCGAGGGCGTCTACCTCGTCCCCGCCTTCGTCGGGCTCGGCGCCCCGCACTGGGACCAGTACGCGCGCGGCGCGATCGTCGGGATCACGCGCGGCACGACGGACGCGCACCTCGCCCGCGCCGCGCTCGAGAGCATCGCCTTCCAGAGCACGGACGTCGTCCGCGCCGAGGAGGCCGACTCCGGCATCGCCCTCAAAGAGCTCCGCGTCGACGGCGGCGCCGCCGCGAACAACCTCCTCCTCCAAGTCCAGGCCGACCTCCTCGGCGTCCCCGTCATTCGGCCGAAGGTGACCGAGACGACGGCGCTCGGCGCGGCCTACCTCGCCGGCCTCGCCGTCGGTTACTGGGACAGCACCGAGCAGATCGCCGAGCAGTGGGCCGTGGACCGGCGCTTCGAACCGGAGATGAGCCGGGACGAGGCCGAGCACCGGATGAGCGAGTGGCACCGCGCCGTCAAGCGCTCGATGGCCTGGGAGCAGCCCGACAGCGCCCGCTCGAAGAACGCGTGATCGGAGGCCGCCCTCCGCGTGCCACGACGGGGCCGTACGTCCCGAGGGGAGCGTCCCGCTCTCCCTGCCCCTCCCCCTTTCTCCCTTCCATTTCTGGCCTAACACCTCACTATCATGAATAGGGACTCCATGCTCAACGCCCTTCGGACTGCCGAGGGGCCGTGGGACTTCGCCATCGTCGGCGGTGGGGCAACCGGCCTCGGCTGCGCCATCGAAGCGGCTTCGCGCGGCTACCGCACGCTCCTCCTCGAGCAGCACGACTTCGCCAAAGGGACTTCCAGCCGCAGCACGAAGCTCGTCCACGGCGGCGTCCGTTACCTCCAGCAGGGCAACGTCGCCCTCGTGCTCGAGGCGCTCAAAGAGCGCGGGCGCCTCCTCAAGAACGCGCCCCACCTCGTCCACGACCTCCCGTTCGTCGTCCCCAATTACTCGTGGTGGGAGGGGCCGTTCTACGGGATCGGGATGAAGATGTACGACCTCCTCGCCGGGCGCAGTGGCTTCGGCCGCTCGAAGCACCTCTCCAAAGAAGAGACGCTGGAGCGGCTGCCGACGATCGAGCCCGAGGGCCTCGACGGCGGCGTGGTCTACTACGACGGGCAGTTCGACGACGCCCGCCTCGCTGTCAACATGGCGCAGACGGCCGTCGAGCAGGGCGGCGTCCTGATCAACTATTGCGAGGTCATCGGCCTGCTCAAGAACGGCGACGAGGTCGCCGGCGTCCGCGCCCGCGATGTGGAGGGCGGCGGCGAGTTCGAGATCCCCGCCCGCGCCGTCATCAACGCGACGGGCGTCTGGACCGACACGATCCGCCACATGGACGAGCCTACGGCACGCGGGATGGTCTCGCCGAGCCAGGGCGTCCACATCGTCCTCGACAAGGCGTTCCTCCCCGGCGACTCCGCCATCATGGTCCCCAAGACCGACGACGGCCGTGTCCTCTTCGCGATCCCGTGGCACGACTCCGTCGTGATCGGTACGACGGACACGCCCGTAGACCACGCCGAGTTGGAGCCGCGCCCGCTCGAAGAGGAGCTCGAATTCCTGCTCGAACACGCGGCCCGCTACCTCACCAAAGACCCGACGCCGGCCGACGTCCGCAGCACCTTCGCCGGCCTCCGTCCGCTCGTCGGCTCGCCCGATGAGGAGGGCGGGACGGCCGCGATCTCCCGCGACCACACGCTCCACATCGCCCCCTCCGGCCTCGTCACGATCGCCGGCGGGAAGTGGACGACGTACCGGAAGATGGCCGAGGACACGATCGACCAGGCCGCGACGCTCGCCCAGCTCGACGACCGGGCGTGCGTCACGAAGGACCTCCGCATCCACGGCTACCACCAGAACGCCGAGGCCTTCGGCGACCTCCACCCGTACGGCTCGGATGCCCCGCGCATCCAGGACCTGATCCGCGAGGAGCCGCGCTACGGCGAGCGCCTGCACGCGGACCGATCCACCGTAGCCGCGCAAGTCGTCTGGGCTGTCCGGCACGAGATGGCGCGGACCGTCGAGGACTTCCTCTCGCGGCGGACGCGGACGCTGCTGCTCGACGCCCGCGCGAGCATCGAGATGGCTCCAGCCGTGGCCGCCCTCATGGCCGAGGAGCTGGGCCGCGACGAGGCGTGGCAGCGCGAGCAGGTGGAGACCTACACCACCCTCGCCCACGGCTACCTCATCGCCGACGGCGCCCTGCGGACGAAAGACGTCGCCGCGGGCTGATCGCCGGAGTTTGAGCGCTCCGGTTCCTCCCGTCCCGCCGGGGACGCCGGCGGGGTTCCTCTCTCTACCCACCCACACGAGGGATACCCATGACTCCCTATCTCGCTGAATTCGTAGGCACCACTCTCCTCCTCTTGCTTGGCGACGGCGTCGTCGCGAACGTCGTACTCAAAGGGACGAAGGGGGAGGCCTCGGGCTGGATTGTCATCACCTTCGGGTGGGGCATGGCCGTGTTCCTCGCCGTCTTCGTGGTCGGCGCGTTCAGCGGGGCGCACATCAACCCCGCCGTGACGATCGGGCTCGCCGCGGCGGGCAAGTTCTCGTGGGCGCTCGTGCCGGGCTACATCGTCGCGCAGATGCTCGGGGCCTTCTTCGGGGCCGTGCTCGTGTGGCTCCACTACCGCCCGCACTTCGGCGTGACCGAAGACCTCGACGGCAAGCTCGCCGTCTTCAGCACCGGCCCGGCCATCCGCTCCACCGGCGACAACTTCGTCTCCGAGCTGATCGGGACGTTCGTGCTCGTGTTCGCCGTGCTCTACCTCGCCGCGCCGAGCATCGCAGGGCCCGGCGGCGACCCCGGCGGCCTCGGCGCGCTCGACGCGCTCCCGGTCGGCCTCGTCGTGCTCGTGATCGGCCTCGCGCTTGGCGGGACGACGGGCTACGCCATCAACCCGGCACGTGACCTCGGCCCGCGCATCGCCCACGCCCTGCTCCCGATCGCCGGCGGCAAGCGCGACAGCGATTGGGGCTACGCGTGGATTCCGGTCGTCGCCCCCATCGTCGGTGGCGTCCTCGCGGCGCTCGCGTACCTCGCCCTCGGCGACACCGTCATGCTGACGCCCTGAGGCCGCCGCACGATACCCTTCTCGTCGCCCATCGCTCTCCACCCCTTGTCGCCATGTCTCCCCTCTTCCGCCACGCCGCACGCGCCGCCGCCCTCGTCGCCCTCGCGCTCGCTTTCTTCCATCCCGCCCACGCCCAGGACCGAGAGATCCGCATCGGGGACCTGCCGACGATCCGCTTCGGCGTCGGGGTGATGCAGTCCGGGCAATACCTCGAAGCCGACGAGGGCGCGTTCAACCCGGCCGATTCCGAGGCGAGCCCCGGATTCCACCGCGTCCGCTTCAACCTCCTCCTCACGATGGACGTCACGGACCGGATCAAAGCGACGGTCGACCTCGGCCACGAGCCGAACGACTTCGGCGCCGAGTTCGCCCCGGCCGTCGACTTCGTCGCGCTCGACCTCGCGCTCTCCGACGCACTCACGCTCCAGCTCGGGACGCCGGTCACGGGGATGTTCAACTTCCGCGGCTACTCCGACGGCGCCTACGTGCAGGACAACCCGCTCATCGGCAACTCGCCCGCCGACATGGTCACGGCCGAGACGGGCGTGAAGCTCCTCGGCGCCACCGACGCCGTCCGCTTCGACCTCACGGCGGCGACCTCGACGTTCTTCGAGGACTTCGGCCCGAATCGCGGCTTCACGCTCATCGGCAAGGCCGCGACAGACGTGGGCGAGAGCGGCTTTAGCGTCGGCGCCGCCGGGCTGCTCGGCACGAACGGCGGGCAGGTCGGCGAACGGCCGTTCGGGGATATCCAGCGCGTCGGGCTCGTCGTCGGCGACGGCGAGAACTATAACTTCCCCGGCAGCGGCGCCTCCGCCCGCGACACCCACATGGGCACGGTCCCCGGCCTCGACGTGCGCGGCGCCCACGTCGACGCGCAGTTCGCCACCGACGACCTCCCGTTCCTCGTCCGCGCGTGGTACGGCCACCTCTGGGACGACTTCAGCTTCGTCGACGGCGACGGCGACTTCACCGTCGCCAGCCAGGCCGCCGGCTTCGCCGAGGAGGCGAGCGAGGTCGACTTCTTCGGCGGCACCGTCGCCGTCGACGTGTCGGAGTCGGTGTACGTCGCGGGCCGGTTCACGCTCGTCCGCAACCTCTCCGAGTGGGCGGGCGACGAGAACCTGCTGACGCGGATCCAGGCCGGGCTCGGCTACCGGTTCTGGGACTACGCCCTCCTCAAAGCCGAGTACGTCCGCCAGACCGAAGAGGCCGACTCGCCGGGCCAGATCGGCGCGGACTGGCAAGGGGCGCTCCTCGAACTATCCGTTGTGTTCTAAGAACCTGCACCCGGCGTGCGCGGTGTACTCCCTCCCCGTACCGGGAGCCCCGAGGCCCAGGCGGGGGCCCGACCTCGCGGGGCTGACAGCGAGCGCGTCCGTCCTGCTCGCGCTTCGGCTTCCCCTTCCCTTCCGCCTGCACTCCAACTGCTATGGCCTCCGACTCGCCCTCCCGCCTCCCCGCCAGCCGCTTCAAAACGCTCGAGCAGTTCATCCTCGAACGGCAGGACCACATCCCCGTCGCCACGGGCGGGTTCTCGCGGCTCCTCCGCGACCTCTCGATCGCCGCCAAAGTCGTCAACAGCTACATCCGGCGAGCCGGCCTGCTCGACGTGCTCGGCGACTCGGGCGAGGTGAACGTGCAGGGCGAGGTCCAGCAGCAGCTCGACGCGATTGCCCACGCCGAGTTCGTCGAGGCGCTCCGGCTCGGCGGCGAGTCCTGCCTCATCGTCTCCGAAGAGGCCGACGAGATCATCCCCGTCGCTCCTTCTTCCGGCCGCGGCGGGCGCTACATCGTCCTCCTCGACCCGCTCGACGGCTCGTCGAACATCGACGTCAACGTGTCGGTCGGGACGATCTTCTCGGTCTACCACCTGCCCGAGGGGCAGCAGCCGACCGTAGACGCCGCGCTCCAGCCGGGCTCGGCGCAGATCGCCGCCGGCTACGTGATCTACGGCTCCTCAACGATGCTCGTCTACACCGCCGGCGACGGCGTCAACGGCTTCACGCTCGATCCGGCCGTGGGCGAGTTCCTCCTCTCGCACCCTAACATCACGACGCCGTCGAACGGCCGGTTCTACTCCATCGACGAGGGCAATTCGGCGGCGTTCGAGGACGGGTTGGAGCGGTACCTCCGCTGGATGGAGTACGAGCAGGCGAAGCCCTCGACGTACAAGACGCGCTACATCGGCTCCTTTATCACGGACTTCCACCGCAACCTCCTCAAGGGCGGGGTTTACATGTATCCTGCCACGGCGGTCTACCCCGACGGCAAGCTCCGGCTGATGTACGAGGCCAACCCGATGGCGTTCATCGCCGAGCAAGCCGGCGGCCAGGCCAGCGACGGGCACCGCCGCATCCTCGACATCCAGCCCTCCGCCCTCCACGAGCGGACGGCGCTCTACATCGGCAGCCCTGCGATGGTCCAGCGCGCCGAAGCCTTCCTCCGCGGCGACGCCGACGCGGGGAAGCTCCCGTAGCCCCGCCCCGCACCGACGCCCTCTCCTTCTCTCTCCACCCTCCTCCCCATGAAAGACACGCTCGCTGTCGTGCTTGGCGGTGGCGCCGGGACGCGGCTCTTCCCGCTCACCGGCCACCGCGCGAAGCCCGCCGTCCCCCTCGCCGGGAAGTACCGCCTCGTCGACGTCCCCATCTCGAACTGCATCAACTCCGGGCTCGACCGCATCTTCGTCCTCACGCAGTTCAACTCGGCCAGCCTCAACCGGCACGTCGCCCAGGCCTACCGGTTCGACCGCTTCGGCGGTGGCTTCGTGACGATCCTCGCCGCCGAGCAGACGCCGTCGTCGAAGCACTGGTACCAGGGCACGGCCGACGCCGTCCGCCAGTCGCTCCCGCACATCGACAGCCACCCGCACAGCCACGTCATCATCCTCTCGGGCGACCAGCTCTACAGCATGGACTACCGGCGGATGCTCGCCCACCACCAGCAGCACAACGCCGATGTGACGATCGCGACGATCCCCGTCGTGGCCGAAGAGGCGCCGGCCTTCGGGATCCTCAAGACGGACGAGCACCACGCCATCACGGAGTTCCACGAGAAGCCGCCGCTCGACCAGCTCGACGGGAAGGAGAGCCCGGTCTCCGACGAGATGCAGGCGGCGGGCCGGATCTACCTCGCCTCGATGGGCATCTACATCTTCAGCGCCGACACGCTGCAAGCCGTCCTCGACGCGGACCCCGACGCGCACGACTTCGGACACGAGATGATTCCCCGCGCCATCGAGCAGCGCCGCGTGCTCTCGTACCCCTTCGAGGGCTATTGGAGCGACATCGGGACCGTCCGCTCGTTCTTCGACGCCAACCTCATGCTGGCCCAGCCCGAGCCGCCGTACACCCTCTACGACCCGGCCCGCCCGCTCTACACGAACGCCCGGATGCTGGCCCCGGCGAAGGTCGAGCACTCGACGGTGCGCAACGCGATCATCAGCGAGGGCAGCGTGATCGTCGGCGCCGAGATCACGGACTCCGTCATCGGCATCCGCTCGTACGTCGGCCGCAACGCGACGGTCAAGAACACGGTGATGATGGGCGCGGACTACTACCCGTGGAGCACCGGCGGGCTCGACCAGCCCCCGCAGGGCCCAGCGCGGCCCGGCATCGCCGAGGGCACCCACATCGAAGGCGCCATCATCGACCGCAACGCCTCGATCGGCGCGAACTGCCACATCGCCAACCGCGACGGCGTCGAGGAAGGCGAGGGGCCGGGCTTCTACATCCGCGACGGCATCATCGTCATCGCGAAGAACGCGGAGATCGAGCCCGGCACCACGATCTAAGTGGCCCGGCACACGCCGGGACCGTCTTGGGCGTGCTCCCCCAAACGTGATCGGACGTGGGGGATGGGAGGGCTAGAGAACGACGATTCGCGGCGGCCCTCGTAGAATCCGCTCCGCCCCCTCCTTTCTCTTCATCCTCTGCTTTACCCTGTAGCTCTTCAGGACCCCTCAGCCAGCGCCGTTCGGCCCCCACCCCCTTCGCTCATGCACATCACGATCCTCACGAACGAGTACCCCCCGAACGTCTACGGCGGCGCGGGCGTCCACGTCGAGTACCTCACGCGCGAGCTCGCCCGGCTCGACGGCGGCAAGCACGCCGTCGACGTGCTCAGCTTCGGCGAGCAGGACGAGCGCGACGGCAACCTCCGCGTGCGCGGCATCCAATCGGCGGCCAACATTCCGGTGCGCGACCCGCGCCACGCCAAGCTGATGGACACGCTCGTCCGCGACCTCGCGATGGCCGGGGCCGTCGGCGACGCGGACATCGTGCACGGGCACACGTGGTACAGCCACTTCGCGGGGATGCTGGCGAAGCAGCTCACCGGCGCGAAGCTCGTCCTCACGACGCACTCCCTCGAGCCGCACCGGCCGTGGAAGGTCGAGCAGCTCGGCACCGGCTACCACGCCTCGTCGTGGATCGAGCGGACGGCGTACGCGAACGCTGACGGCGTGATCGCCGTCTCGCAGTCGATGAAGGAGGACGTGCAGGCGCTCTACGACGTGCCCGACGACCGCATCCGGGTGATCTACAACGGTATCGACCCCGAGCAGTACCGCCCGCGCCCCGACGCCGACGTGCTCCGCCAATACGGTGTCGATCCCGACATCCCGTTCGTGCTCTTCGTCGGGCGGATCACGCGGCAGAAAGGCATCCTCCACCTCGTCCGCGCGATCCCGCACCTCCAGAGCGACGGGCCGTTGCAGGTCGTCCTCTGCGCCGGAGCGCCGGACACCGAAGAGATCGAGAAGGAGATGGAAGCGGCCGTCGCCGAGGCGAAAGGCACGGCCGACGCATCGATCCTCTGGATTCCGAAGATGGTTCCGAAGGACGACGTGATCACGCTTTACACGCACGCCGCCGTGTTCGTCTGCCCGTCGGTCTACGAGCCGTTCGGGATTATCAACCTCGAAGCGATGGCGTGCGAGACGCCGGTCGTGGCCTCGGCCGTGGGCGGGATTCCCGAGATCGTCGTGCCCGGCGAGACGGGCACGCTCGTCGCGTTCGAGCCCGAGGGCGGCGACAGCGCCGAGCCCGCCGACCCCGACGCGTTCGTCCGCGACCTCGCCGCCGCCGTCAACGACCTCCTCGGCGACCCGGACCGGCTCGACCGCATGGGCCGCGCCTCCCGCCGCCGCGTCGAGGAGCAATTCACGTGGGCCCGCATCGCCGAGCAGACGCTCGACTTCTACCGCTCGCTGCTCGACCGCTGACCCGTTCCTCGGCCGGGCAGACACGCGGGTCTGCCCCTACGGGTGCCCGTGGCGACGCGGTGCCCCCCGTCCACTGTCCTCTGTCCACCGTCCACTGATCCCGTGCCTCTCCACGAACTCGCCGGCCAGCCGGTCCCGCCTTCGCTCCTCCCGAACATCCCACGCCTCGTCGCGGCGTATTACACGACGCGGCCCGACCTCGACGACCCGGCGCAGCGCGTTGCGTTCGGCACGTCCGGGCACCGGGGCACGTCGCTCGACGGGAGCTTCACCGAGGCGCACATCCTCGCCGTCGCGCAGGCCGTCTGCGAGTACCGGAAGGCGGAAGGCACGGACGGGCCGCTCTTCGTCGGGATCGACACGCACGCGCTCTCCGAGGCGGCGTGGGGCTCCGTGCTCGAAGTGCTCGCGGCGAACAGGGTCGAGACGATGATCCAATCGGCGCGCGGGTACACGCCGACGCCCGTCATCTCCCATGCCATCCTCACGTATAACGACGGCCGGACGAGTGGGCTCGCCGACGGGCTCATCCTCACGCCGAGCCACAACCCGCCCGAGGACGGCGGCATCAAGTACAACCCGCCCTCCGGCGGCCCCGCCGGCACCGAGGCCACCTCCGCGATCGAGAACCGCGCGAACGACCTCCTCCGCGCCGGGCTCGACGGCGTGCAGCGGATGCCGCTCGCCCGCGCGCTGAAGGCCGACACCACGCACGAGCACGACTACGTCCGCCCCTACGTCGACGACCTCCGAAGCGTGCTCGACCTCGACGCTGTGCACGCGTCCGACCTCCGGATCGGCGCCGATCCGATGGGCGGTGCGGGCGTGGCGTACTGGGAGCCCATCGCCGAGACGTACGGCCTGGATCTCACCGTCGTGAATCCGCATGTGGACCCCACGTTCTCATTCATGCGCGTGGACAAGGATGGCAAGATTCGGATGGACTGTTCGTCGCCCGCCGCGATGGCCGGACTCGTCGAGCTGAAGGACCGCTACGACATCGCCTTCGGCAACGACCCCGACTTCGACCGCCACGGCATCGTCACGCCGACGACCGGGCTGATGAACCCGAACCACTACCTCGCCGTCGCCGTGCAGTACCTCTTCTCGCACCGGCCGGACTGGCCCGAGCACGCCGCGATTGGCAAGACGCTCGTCTCATCGTCGATGATCGACCGCGTGGCGAAATCGCTCGGCCGGCGGCTCGCCGAGGTGCCCGTCGGGTTTAAGTGGTTCGTGGAGGGGCTCGTCTCGGGCGACTACGGCTTCGGCGGCGAAGAGAGCGCCGGAGCCTCGTTCCTCCGCCGCGACGGATCGGTGTGGACGACGGATAAGGACGGCATCCTCCTCGCCCTCCTCGCCGCCGAGATCACGGCCGTCACGGGGAAAGACCCCGGCGAACACTACGCGGCGCTCGAAGACCGCTTCGGCAGCCCCGTCTACCAGCGCACCGACGCCCCCGCCTCGCGCGCGCAGAAGGCCGCGCTCAAAAAGCTCTCGCCCGACGCCGTCGACGCCGACACGCTCGCGGGTGAGCCCGTCCTCGCCAAGCTGACCGAGGCGCCCGGCAACGGCGCGTCGATCGGCGGACTGAAGGTGGTAACGGAGAATGGGTGGTTCGCCGCGCGGCCGTCGGGGACGGAGGACATCTACAAGATCTACGCGGAGAGCTTCCGGGGCGAGGACCACCTCGCGCAGCTTCAGAGCGAAGCCAAGGAGATCGTGAGCAGCGCGTTCGCGCGGGCGGGCGCAACGTGAGGCCGAGCGGGGCCTAGACGGGAATACACGCGGACTTTTGCCCATAATTCGACGGTTCGGCGGGCGACCGTCGTTACCTTCCGCACGCTCCGTGTCCCCTCCCCGACCCTCGCCGTTCCCATGAAGTTCTGCGTCTGCATCAAGCAGGTCCCCGACGTCTCCGCGCCCATCCAGATCCGCGGCGGCGAGCTCGTGATGGACGCCGGCCGCGCCGTCCTCAACGCCTACGACGCGAGCGCCGTCGAAGAAGCCCTCGTGCTGACGGCCGCCCACGGCGGCGAGGTCGACGTGCTCCTCATCGGCCCCGAGAAGGCGGCGGAGACCGTCCGCAAAGCCCTCGCGATGGGCGCGGCGCGCGGCACGCACCTCGTCGTGGCAGACGATGCCGAACTCGACTCGGGCGCCGTCTCCGCGCTCCTCGCCCGCCACCTCGACGGGCACGCCTACGACGTGATAGCCACCGGCAAGCAGGCGCAGGACACCGATGCCGGGCTCGCGGGCTCCATGCTCGCCGAGCGGCTCGGGCTGCCCTACGCCACGAACGCCGTCGGCCTCGCGGCCGAGGACGGCACGCTCGTCGTGACGCGGCAGGGCGACGCCGGGCAGGAGATCATCGCGCTCCCGACACCGTGCCTCGTGACGTGCTCGAACGACATGAACGACCCGCGCATCCCGAACCTCAAGGGGATCATGGCGGCGAAGAAAAAGACCATCGACACGCAGCCCGTCGCCGACCTCCCCGCCGCCTCGGTCCGCGTCCTCCGCTACGAGCCCGTCCCCTCGCGCGAGCCCGGCCAGAAGCTCGACGGCGAGCCCACCGAGCAGGCCGCCGCCGTCGTCCGCAAGCTCCACGACGCGAGCGTGTTGTAAGAGCGGAAGAGCGAATGAAAGGAAGAGCGGAAGCGACCCCGCGCCGTCCTCTTCCTTTTCCCCTTTTCCCTTCACCCTTTTCCCTTTCCTCATGCCCACGATCCTCAGCTACGTCGCCGTCTCGGGCGGTAAGCCCACCCGCGCCTCGTTCGAGGTGCTCACCCGCTGCCGGCAGATCGCCGAGGCGCAGGGGTGGGACCTCGCCGCCGTCGTCCTCGCGCCCGACGCCGAAACGTTCGCCGAGGCCGCCGGGCGCTACGGCGCGGCAACGGTCTACGCCGTCAGTTCGCCCGATTTCGACCACGCGCTCAACCCGCCCGTGCTCGCCGCCCTCACCACGGTCATCGAGCTCGCGCAGCCGGCCGTCGTCGCGTTCCCGTCGTCCGAAGGTGTGAAAGACGTGCTCGGCGCGCTCGCGGTGCGGACGGGCGGCGCAGCCCTCGCCGACGTGGCGG
Organism: Rhodothermales bacterium; assembly: GCA_039944855.1. NCBI lineage: Bacteria > Pseudomonadati > Rhodothermota > Rhodothermia > Rhodothermales > Rhodothermales bacterium. Next base: position 55,492 of record JBDUXZ010000003.1, read on the forward strand.
AGTTCGACGTGAGCGACGGCGCGGTGGAAGCGCTTCGCCCCGTGATGGCGGCGAAGTTCATGGCGCGCACGCGGGCCGAGGCCGGCGACGGATCGCCCGTGCTCGTCTCCGTCCGCTCCGGCTCGTACACCGACGAAGAAGCGCCCGTGCAGCCCACCGTCGAGACCGTCGTGTTCGAGAGCGACGCGAGCACGGTCCGGCAGACGCTCCGCGAGGTCGTCGCCGCGGCAGGCGGCGCGGTCGATCTCTCCGACGCGCGCGTCGTCGTCGCTGCCGGGCGCGGGGTGAAAGACGACGAGGGCAAGCGACTCGTCGAGGAATTGGCCGAGGTGACGGGCGCGGCGATCGGCGCGAGCCGGGCCGTCGTCGAGAGCGGGATGTTTCCGGCGACGGCGCAGATCGGGCAGACCGGCAAAGTCGTCTCGCCGGACGTGTACTTCGCCGTCGGCGTCTCGGGCGCGATCCAGCACGTCGCCGGGATGACCAACAGCCGCATCATCGTCGCCATCAACTCGAATCCCGACGCGCCGATCTTCGACGTGGCGACCTACGGCATCGTCGGCGACCTCTACAAAGTGCTGCCGCCACTCATCGAGGAACTCAAGAAAGCCAACGCCGCCTGAACTCCCCGCCTCCGTCTCCCCTGTCATCCCGAGCCTGCCGAGGGATCTGTTCGGCCCCTGCGTTTCTACGTACCGCCCCCTCGGCCGCAACCTCCGTCATGAACCTCCTGCTCCTGAGAGATCCTTCGACTCCGCTGCGCTCCGCTCAGGATGGCTAGCGTGAACCGGGAAGCATAACCCATCCGCATGGACGAGAAATTCGACTGCATCATCGTCGGCGGCGGGATCGCCGGGCTCAGCGCGGCGATGACGCTCGCGCGCGCCGACGCCCGCTTCCTCCTCATCGAGCGCGGCGAGTGGAGCGGCGCGAAGAACGTCTCCGGCGGCGTGCTCTGGGGCCACGACCTCGCCCGCCTCGTCCCGCAGTATTGGGAGGAAGAGGACGCCGGGTGGGACCGGTTCGTGAACCACCGCCGCCTCACGTTCATGGACGACGGCGCGTCGTTCTCGCTCGACTTCAAGTCCGACCACTTCAACACGCCGCCCTATTCCGGCGTCACCGTCCTCCGCTCCCGCTTCGACGCGTGGCTCGCGGGCAAAGTGCAGGAGGCCATCGACGCCAGCGCCGTCGCCGACGAGTCGCTCCTCGCCACCGACATCCTCGTGCGCGAGGTGATCAAGGAAGACGGCAAAGTCGTCGGCATCCGCGCGGGCGACGACGCCTTTTACGCCGACTGCGTCATCCTCGCCGAAGGCGTCAACAACCTGCTGACGCGGCAGGTCGGGTTGCAGACGGACTATGTCCCTGCCGAAGGGCTCGCCGTCGGCGTGAAAGAGGTGATCCGGTTCGACCAGAACGTGCTCGAAGACCGGTTCCAGTTGCACGGCCGGAGCGGGATGACGAACGAGTTCGTCGGCTACGCGAGCGGCGGCGTCGAGGGCGGCGGCTTCCTCTACACGAATACCGACTCCGTCTCGATCGGCCTCGTGCTCGGCATGGCCGACCTACGCGGCTCGGGGCTCAAGCCGTACGACCTCCTCAACCAGTTCAAGACCCACCCCGCCGTCGCCGATACGATCCGCGGCGGCGAGGTGCTCGAATACAGCGCCAAAGTCGTCTCGACGGGCGACATGCGCGTGATGCCGCGCGAGGTCTACGCCGACGGCGTGCTCGTGGCAGGCGAGGCGGCGAACCTCGTGCTCAACGCGGGCCGCGCGATTCAGGGGATGGACTACGCGATGCGCTCGGGCATCCTCGCCGCCGAGACCGTGCTCGAAGCGAAGGGCGCGGGGAATTTCAGCGCGGCGTTCCTCCAGCACTACCGCGCCGCGCTCGAAAACTCGTACGTGATGCAGGACCTCCGCGGCTTCCAGCAGGCCGTGCAGGTGCTCCACAACCCCGCGATGTTCACCGCCGTCCCGCGCATGGTCTGCGATTTTGGCCGGGAGTTCTTCACCGTCGACAACCAGCCGACGCGCAAGGCGTACCAGATCCTCCGCGACGTGCGCCGCGAGCACATGAGCTACTGGGACCTCGTCAAGCTCGGCTCCCGCGCCGCCCGCGCCCTGTAACTTGTCATTGCGAGCGCAGCGAAGCAATCTCCCCGCATTAGCAGTCCGAAGGAGATTGCCGCGTCGCTGCGCTCCTCGCAATGACAACTTCTTCCTGAACGCTCCAGCTTCCCATGCCCGAAGACGTAAAAACCCTGAGCATCGCCGAGCGGCTGGGCAAGGTCGCCTACCGCAACCAGGGCCGCGCCGAGGCCAAGCCGCACATCCTCGTCGACACCGCCATCTGCAACTCGGTGTGCCCGCACAAGTGCACGACGTACGTCTGCCCGGCCAACTGCTACACGCTCGACGAAATGAACCAGGTGCACTTCCAGTTCGAGGACTGCATCGAGTGCGGCACCTGCATGTACGCCTGCGACCAGAGCGCCGTCGCGTGGAGCTACCCCGACCCCGAGGTCGGCCGCGGCGTAAACTGGAATTTGGGATGATTGCGCTGGCTTTCGCTCGTGTCATCCTGAGCGAGCAAAGCGAGCCGAAGAACCCGAAGGCTCGGCGAAGCCCATCTCTTCGGGCATGGCCCCGACAGACTAGAACGACATTTCCCGGAAAGATCCCTCGACTACGGACCTACGGTCCTCCGCTCAGGATGACACGAAAAGACGGATGTATCTTTCAATCCGCCGCCCGGACGACAACGGACTACTGACAAAGGACCAACAACCCATGGCGAAGCACCACTTCAACACCGACGACGCGTTCCTCTTCGAGCAGATGCTGAACGAGGAAGACCGGCTCATCATGCAGTCCGCCCGCGACTACGCGCAGCAGAACCTGGAGCCGCGCGCGTGTGAGGGCAACCAAGACGAGGTCTTCCACCCCGAGATCCCCGGCGAAGTCGCCGAGATGGGCCTGCTCGGCGCGACGATCCCCGAGGAGTACGGCGGCCTCGGCGCGAGCTACACCGCCTACGGCCTCATCGCCCGCGAGCTAGAGCGCGTCGACAGCGGCTACCGCTCGTTCGCGTCCGTGCAGTCGTCGCTCGTGATGTACCCGATCCACGCGTTCGGGACCGAGGAGCAGCGTCAGCGCTTCCTCCCGAAGCTCGCGAGTGCCGAGATGATCGGCTGTTTCGGGCTGACCGAGCCGAACCACGGCTCCGACCCCGGCTCGATGGAGACGACGGCGACGAAGGTCGACGGCGGCTTCGTGCTCAACGGCGCGAAGATGTGGATTACGAACTCCCCGATTGCCGACGTCGGCGTGGTGTGGGCGAAGTCGAAGGGCGACGGCGAGGACGGCGTGATCCGCGGCTTCCTCGTCGAGAAAGGGATGGACGGCTACACGGCGCCGAAGACGCACAACAAGATGTCGCTGCGCGCGAGCATCACCGGCGAGATGGTCTTCGACGATGTGTTTGTGCCCGACGCCAATGTTTTCCCCGAGATCCGCGGGCTCAAAGGCCCGTTCTCGTGCCTCAACAACGCGCGCTATGGCATCGCGTGGGGCGCCATCGGTGCGGCTGAGGACTGCTACCAGCGGGCGCGGCAGTACGTGGGCGAACGCAAGCAATTCGGCTACCCGCTCGCGGCGAACCAGCTCGTGCAGACGAAGCTCGCGAACATGCTCACCGAGATCACGCAGATGCAACTCCTCGCGTGGCGGCTCGGCCAGTTGAAGGACGAGGGCAAGGCGGCCCCGGCGATGATCTCGCTCGCCAAGCGCAACAACGTCGGCAAGGCCCTCGAAATCGCCCGCGTTGCGCGCGACATGTTGGGCGGCAACGGCATCACGGGCGAGTACCGCGTGATCCACCACATGGTCAACCTCGAATCGGTGAACACCTACGAGGGGACCTACGATATCCACGGCCTCATCCTCGGCCGCGAGATCACGGGCCTCCAGTCGTTCATGCCGCGCGGCAACGACATGCCCGAGGCGCAGGCCGCCGCCCCGCAGCCCGCGAAAGAGCTCGCTACGGCGGAGTAGCACCAACGAGCTTGAAATCGAAGCGGGGGCGTTGCGACAAGCGGCGCCCCCGCTCTCGTTTTCTCCGGCGTCAGCGTACGACGGTGAAGCGCCGCGTCTGCACAGTCCCGCCAGCTTCGAGCCTGAGGAGGTACACGCCGCTCGCCCAAGTCCGCGTGTCCAACCGCTCCGCGTGCCGTCCCGCGCCGCGCACGCCATCAGCCAACACGGCGACGGTTCGCCCGCGCACGTCGAACACGGTGAGCCGGACGGGACCGGGCGTTGTCAGCGCGTAGCCGACACGCGCGTCCCCGAACGCGGGGTTCGGGGTAACGGGGTCGAGCACGAGTCTCGGCAGCGCAGACTCCGGTTCGCCGTCCGTCGCGGGGGGCAAGTCGAAGGCTTCGATGTTGTCGGCAGTGGACGCCGACGAGCCCTGCGCGGCGGAGAAGCCGAGCCCACGCCGGGCGAATGCCGCCCAGAGGAGGTCGTGGTTCGCCCCGTCGTGTAGCGCGTCGTCGGCGGCGAGGATGGCGTCGCGGCCGTCGACGAAGCCGGGGCTGCACGGCTGCAGCTTCATCGCCTCGGTGACGAGCTGGAGGGCGACCTGATTCCCCGCGCTCCCGTCGCCGTCGAGCAAGTCGGGACTGAACCCGTGCGCATCGGCGAGGTCCCACGTCATCTCCCACAGCACCGTCGCCCAGACGAAGCCGACGCCGGACGGAACCGAAAGCGTGGCGATGTCGCCGTGCGTGAAGTCGTTGACGGCGAAGCTCGTCGAATAGGGCGCGGGGCGGGAGCCGGGGCCGTCGGGCGGCTCGCCGAGGGCGTAGGTCCCGAAGCCGCGCGCGTCCGTCCGCGCGTCGGCGTCCCGCATCGTGAGCATGAGGGCGTAGTAGTCGCTCCAACCCTCGCCCATCTGCTCGGCATTCGAGAGACAGCCCGAGTTCGAGGGGCCGCCCGTAAGTCGGGTCGAAAGGCCGTGTGCGAGCTCGTGCACGACGAGCCCATTGTCGTACGCGCCATGCCGCAGCGGATCGCCGAGGGGCGCGAGCGCGAGCCGCAGCCGCGGGCGACTTCCGTCGGGCGGCGTGAAGAAGCTGACGTTTCCCGTCCCCTCCGTCAACTCGACGCGGACCGGGTCGCCGCCGACGCCGCCCCGGCCGTACGTGTTCTCCTGAAAGTTGCCCGCCGCCTCGTCGAAGCCGTAGGCGTAGAGCACGTCGTGGGCGTAGTTAGTCCAATAGAACAGGTTCGTGAGGGCCGCGTCGACGTACCCGCTCGGCCCGTCAGCGAGGGCGAGGGGGAAGTCGAACCCCAGCGTCGGCCCGCCGTCCGCGACGCCGTCCGGCTCGCCGAAATAGACGACGGCGTTGTTGCCCTCCGTCGTCGTGAACTCGGGGCCGGGGGTGCCATCGGTGTCGTGCCAGCCGAAGGGCGAAGCGCTCGGATCGGCGGGGTCGGCGACGAGGGCGCGGGCATCCGCCGGCGGGGCGGGTTCGGTGTGGGTCGGGCTCTCGACCGGGGCCGGGTAGACGCGGTACGTCGCCTCCTGCGCCCTCGCGCCCGCCGCGCCGACGAGCACGCAGAGGGCGAGGGCGGCACGGCGGGAGGCGCACGACATGGGCGGCGACGGTCAGACCTCAGAGGGAGGCGATGGCGACGGAGAGCTGCGTCCAGTACATCAAAATAAGGAGCGTGAGCCACAGCAGGTGGCCGATGCCCGTGCCCATCGCCACGCGCTTCTGCGCCCCGGCGTCGCCGCGTTGGAGCGCCTTCCAGCCCGGCCGAATGAGGCCGTAGGTCACTCCGATGAGCACGAGGATGAGCGTCAGCGCCGTGTGATACGGCCACCCGTACGACGCGCCGCCCGCGATGCCGACCGAGAACGTAACGAACGCGAACACGAACGTCAGCACACTGAAGATGCCGAGCAGCTTGACCGTGTGCGCGCCGTCGGCGGCGAGGGCCGTGGCGGCGGACGGCTCCGCGGCGGCGACGTTCCGCGCCTGCCCCGTCAGCCGGAGCGCGAGGCCGAACCACGCGGCGGCCGTCGTGATGTGGAGGATGACGAAGACGTACTTGAGCAGCAGCATAAGAGGCCGGGTGAGTGGAGGTGCGCTGCATGATACACGCCGCAGCCGATACCTCGACCGAGCAGGTTCGGAGGTCGTATCAATTTTTGCGGCATTGACCGGATAGTCCGCTGCTTCGGGCGCTTAGTTGTCGCAACAAGGAACGATCCCCTCCGCCCCACCGTACTCGCCGCCCTTCCACCTATCCCCCCTCCCTGTGCTCTCCCCTCTCGCCGACCTCGACCGCCGCGCCGTGCTCGTCACGGGCGCCTCCAGCGGCATCGGCCGCGCCACCGCCGTCGAACTCGTCCAGCGCGGCGCCCGCGTTGCCGTCAACTACCCCGAGCGCGACGACTTCGACGCCGCCCGCGACACGCTCCACCGTGCCGCCGAAGCGCTCGCGTTCGCCTCCGCCGTGCCCTCCGGCGACGGCGCCCCCGCCCTCACCGCCTTCGTCGAAACCGACGGCGACGACGCCCGCCTCGTCGGCGACGACGGCGCGCTCCTCGCCCTCACCGTCCGCGCCGACGTCTCCGACGCCGACGACGTCGAGGCAATGTTCGCCCGCACGACGGACGCGTTCGGCGGACTCGACGTGCTCGTCAACAACGCCGGCATCCAGATCAAAGGCCCGACGCACGAGGTCGAGATCGACGACTTCGATCGGGTGCTCGCGGTGAACCTGCGCGGGGCGTTCCTCTGCGCCCGCGCTGCGCTCCGCCAGTGGGTCGACGCGCCGCGCACGGCCGAGCGGCCCGGCGTGATCGTCAACGTGTCGAGCGTGCACGAGCAGATCCCGCGGCCCGAGTTCGCCTCGTACGCCATCAGCAAGTTCGGGATGAAGGGGCTGACGCAGTCGCTCGCGCTCGAGTACGCCTCGCGCCACATCCGCGTCAACGCCGTCGGGCCGGGCGCCACCTCCACCGCTATCAACGACGCGTGGCGCCACGACGAGGCGCTCCGGCAGGTCGTCGCCGACCACGTCCCGATGAAGCGCGTAGCCGAGCCCGAGGAGATCGCCCGGATGATCGCGTTCCTCGCCTCCGACGCCGCGACGTACATGACCGGCCAGACGCTCTTCGTCGACGGCGGGCTCACGCTCTACCCCGCCTTCCAAGAGCCGTGGTCGGGCTGATCGCACCCCCTTCGCTATGACGCACGCGGACGTTCTCATCATCGGTGCCGGGGCCGGCGGCGGCGCGATTGCCCGCGCCCTCGCGCCGACGGGCAAGCGGATCCTGCTCGTCGAACGCGGCGGCTTCCTCCCGCGCGAGGCCGAGAACTGGAGCCCCGCGCTCGTCTACCAGCAGGAGCGCTACAAGACCGAGGACCGCTGGCGCGACGGGCTCTCCGGCCTCGACTTCCGCGCCTCGATGTACTACCACGTCGGCGGCAACACGAAGGCCTACGGCGCGGCCATGCTCCGCCTCCGCGAGGAGGACTTCGGCCTCGTCCAGACCGAGGACGGCCCCTCGCCCGCGTGGCCGATTTCCTACGCCGACCTCGCCCCGTATTACGACCGCGCCGAGGCCGACTACTCCGTCCACGGCGACCGCGACTCGGACCCGACGGAGCCGCCCGCCCCCCCGTTCCCCCACGGACCGATCCCGCACTCCGCCCGTGTCGGCGACGTGGCCGAGCGGCTGCGCGGCGCCGGCCTCCGCCCGTTCGCGCTCCCGATGGGCGTCGTCCGCAATCACGAGAACGAAAACGCCGGGCCGTTCATCCTCCGCGAGCTGTTCCGCTCGCAGGGCGCCGAGACGTTCGACGGCTACCCCGACCCGACGCTCCTCAAGGCCGATGCCGAGACCTGCGGCGTCCGCCCCGCGCTCGCCTTCGACAACGTACGCCTCCGCACCGGCGTCACCGTCACGCGGCTCGTCCCCTCGGCGAGCGGCCGAGAGGTCGCCCGCGTCGAAGCCATCGTCGACGGGAAGCCGACCGAGTTCACGGCGGATGTCGTCGTGCTCGCGTGCGGCGCGGTGAACACGGCGGCGTTGCTCCTCCGCTCTGAGGTAGCGAACAGCTCGGGCCGCGTCGGGCGCCACTTCATGCGCCACGTCACGACGAAGTTCTACTCCGCCGACATGGGCATCCCGAACGAGACCTACTTCCAAAAAACCCTCGCGCTCAACGACTACTACCGGGGCGACGGCGACGCCGCACACGGGGACCCGTGGCCGCTCGGCCACGTCCACCTCATGGGCAAGCACCTCCCCGAGATGATCGGCCCCGACCTCGGGATGGACGCCGAGGAGGCACACCGCTTCTCCGCTCACTCGCTCGACTGGTGGGTGCAGAGCGAGGACCTCCCGCTGCCGGAGAACCGCGTTCGCCTCAGCCCCGACGGCCAGATCGAGATCGACTACCGGCTCACGAACGAGGCCTCCCACGTCCGGCTGATGGACCGGTTCGAAGCCGTGCTCCGCACAGTCGGCTTCGACCAATTCTTCCGCGTGCCGATGCCGCTGCGCGTGATGAACCACCAGTGCGGCACCGCCCGGATGAGCGCCGACCCCGCCGACGGCGTCGTGGACCCGAACGGCCGCGCGCACGACCTCGCCAACCTCTTCATCGCCGACGCCAGCGTCTTCCCCTCCAGCGCCGCCACGAACCCGACGCTGACGATCGTAGCGAACGCCTACCGCATCGCCGACCACCTCGCCGCCGACGTGCTCTGAGCCCGTAGCTCGGGAGCTTCATCCCGGCTGTAAAATGCACCAATAAAAAGCAGAGGCGGCGGAGCCCGGAGGCCCCGCCGCCTTTGCCGCTTGAGCGGATACCCGCTAGCGTACGACGGTCGCCTGCCGCGTGCGGACCTCGCCCGCCGCGCTCAGCCGGAGGACGTACGTCCCGGAGGCCAGCCCGGAGGCGTCCCAGTCCGCGACGTGATCGCCGGCGGGCTGCGTCGCCTCCACGAGCGTGGCCACGCGGCGGCCGAGCACGTCGTAGACGGCGAGGTGGACGGGACCGGCTTCGCTCAGGCTGTAGCCGAGCGTGACCCGATCGGTCGCCGGATTCGGTGCCGGAGCCGCGAGACGGAACGCCACGTCCGGCGTCCCTTCCGAGGCGGTCGTCATCAGGACGGTGAAGGGAATCGCGAACGTGTTGTTCGACTCGTCGGACTCGGTGACGTCGTTCCCGTCGTCGGCCACGACGAGCAGGAAGTAGTCGCCGGGGTCGAGGCTGCTCGGGACGGCGAACTCCACCTCGCCGTCCTCGCTGTCGCCGGCATCGACCTCGTCGACGCTGATGCTCTCAGCGGCCACATCGCTGGAACCGAGCGACCGGTTCGTCGAGAAGTAGAAGGCGAGCGTGAACGACCCAGCCTGCTCGTCGCCATCGTTCGCGATCGTGTAGCTGACCTGGACGTCCTCGCCGACTTCGGCGCTCGACGGGCTGACGGAGGCGCTGGTCACGTCGAGGTCGGCGTCGCCATCGCCCCCGCCGCCGCCACCGGTGACGGTAAAGGGCACGTCGAACGTGTTGTTGTTCTCGGTGCTCTCCGCCACGTCGTTCTGCTCATCGGCCACGACGAGGAGGAAGTAGTCGCCAGGGTCGAGGCTGTTGGGGACCGTGATGTCGCTGTCGCTGTCCTCGGACCCGTCGGCGTCGAGGTCGTCCACGTCTTCTCGCTCGGCGAGCACGTCGTTCGAGCTGAGGAAGCGGTCGGTCGAAAAGTAGAAGGCGACCTGGGACTCGCCGGCCTCCTCGCCACCCTCGTTCGCGATCGTGTAGCTGACCTCGACCTCGGCCCCGGCGTCGGCAGTCATCGGCTCGACGGAGGCGTTCGTCACTACGAGATCGGCATCGCCACCTCCGCCGCCGCCGCCACCGGTGACGGTGAAGGGCACGGCGAACGTGTTGTTGTTCTCAGCGCTTTCCGTCACGTCGTTCCGGTCGTCGGCCACGACGAGGAGGAAGTAGTCACCGGGATCGAGGCTGTTCGGGACCGTGAGCTCCTCGTCGTCGTCGCTGGAGTCGTTCGCGTCCACCTCGTCGATGTCGGTGCGCTTGGCGAGGACGTCGTTCGAACTGAGGGTCTGGTTCGTCGAGAAGTAGAACGCGAGGGAGGACTCACCGGCCTGCTCGTCACCATCGTTCGAGATCGCGTAGTCCACCTCGATCTCGGCACCGGCGTCGGCACTGGCCGGCTCGGCCGAAGCGCTCGTCACGACGAGGTCGGCGCCGCCGTCGCCGCCGTCACCGCCGCCGCTGACGGAGAAGGGAATGGCGACGGTGTTGTTCGTCTCGTCGGACTCGGTGACTTGCTCGAGGTCGTCGATGACGACGAGGATGAAGTAGTCACCGTCCGAGAGGCTGCCCGGGATGTCGATCTGCTCGTTGTCGCTCTCGGGCTCGTCGGACTCGGCGTCGACCTCTTCTCGCTCGGAGAGGGCGTCGTCGGAGCTGAGGGTCTGGTCGGTGGAGAAGTAGAACCCGACGGGGATGTCCTCGATCTCCTCGGCACCGGCGAGCGTGACGGTGTAGTCGAGCGTGACGCGGTCGCCGGCTTCGCCGCCGGTGTCTTCGGCGGTGGCTGAAATCGTGAGGTCGGGCTGGGCGAGTGCGGCGGGGACGAGCGCCCACGCTAAGAAGAGGGAGAGGTAGCGGAGAGGCATAGTCGGAGGGGAGAGGGGAGAAAGGAAGAGGAGAGCAGGCAAGAGCCCTTGCCAAGCCACGTTACTCTACCCAACCCCTGCGGGCATGATCCCCATTTTCTAACGCCCCACGCAATAACCCGTCACTCCATCCCCGCCCTCGGCCTCCTCATCGGCTCGCTCCCCCACGCCGCGCGGCGTCAGTTGCTGAAGAAGCGGGGCCGGTCCTCTTCGATCTTCTCGATATCGGTGTCAGCGAACCACCCCTCGTCGGCGGGCTCGGGCTCACCGAGTTCGTTCGGGCGTTCGTAGCCCTCGATGTTCGTCACCCACACGAGGTTCTTCCGGACGCCGGGCGCGACCTCGGTGTTCGGCGAGAAGTCGCTGACGGTGCCTTCGATGGAGCCGAGCAGGATGCCCTCGCGGGTGTAGAGGTGGACGCGGACGCGGTCGCCGTGCTTGAGCGTGTTGTTCATGGGCGTCGTCTCAGCGGACGGGGAAGTCGAAGTAGGTATCGGGGAAGGGCTCACTGCGGAGGGTGTAGTGCCACCACTCCTTGGTGTAGTTGCGGAAGCCGTGCTGCATCATCGCCGCGCGCAGCATCCGCCGGTTCGCCCGCGCCGCCTCGCCGACGGCGGGGCTCTCGGTCGCTGAACTCGGGCTGAGGCAGTCGTACGCCGTCCCCATGTCGAGCCCGGTCTCGGCGAAGCGCTCGCCGGCGGGCGCGGTGCAATCGCGGAGCGAGTCGGCCGGGGGATACGCCGTCGGCTCCGGCGCGGGGAGCGCGACGACGCTGAGGTCGACGGTGCTGCCTCGGCTGTGGCCGGAGCGGCGGGCGATGTAGCCGCGCGAGAAGAGATAGCGCTTCGGCTCGTCGGGGTAGAACGCCAGCTTCGTCCGCTCGTCGTTGAGGTTCCGGGCCCAGCGTACGAAGTGGTCCACGGCGCGTTGCGGGCGGTAGCAGTCGTAGACCTTCAGGCTGAGCCCTCGGCGTTCGAGATCGGCCTGTACGGCGGCGAGGGCGCGGGCCGTCGGCTCGGTGATGATGCACGTCGGCGCCTCGTAGCCGTCGATGGGCTCGCCGACGAAGTTGTACGGGCCGTGGTAGCGCATCTCTTGCACGATCGTCGGGGCGACGTCACGGAGGTGGACGAAGCCGTCGGGCAGCGGGTCCGGCGTCGGGAACTCGGGCTGCGCGCACGCGGCCGCAGCGGGGAGGACGAGCCAGCAGAGCAAGCGGAAGCGTCGGAGCACGTCGAGCGATGGGGCGGGTGGCAGAATGCGGTTCCCTACGCCGAGCGCGCCGCGATGTTTTGCCGCTCACGCGAAGTTCGGGACCGGAAGAGGCAGGGGCTCGGTATACCCTCCCCGCCCATCGCCTGCAGCACTCTGCCCCCCGCTGTCGCCTCCCTTCCGCCCCCTTCCTCCCGAGAAGCCCCCGATGCGATTCACCCGCCGCCCCTCGCCCAGCCTGTGGAAAGGCGCCGTCGCCGGCCTCGCCGGTGGCCTCGCCGCGTCGTTCGCGATGAACCAGTTCCAGGCCGCTCTCAGCGCCGCACCGCGTGCCGTCTCCGGCGACGAAGCGGACCGCCACCCCGGCGACGATCCGAGCGACGAGGGCGAAACGTCGAGCGAGCCGGCGACGGTGAAGGCGGCGTCCGCGATCTCCGAAGGGGTCTTCGACCACGAGCTGACGGACGAGCAGAAAGAGCGCGCCGGACCGGCCGTTCATTACGCTTTCGGCGGCGGCACGGGCGCGGCCTACGGCGCGGCGGCCGAGTGGCTGCCGGAGATGACGGCGGCGGCGGGCCTCCCGTTCGGCACCGCGTTCTGGCTCGTCGCCGACGAGGCGGCCGTCCCCGCCCTCGGCCTCTCGAAAGCGCCCACCGCGTATCCCCTCTCCGTCCACGCCGAGAGCCTCGCGGCCCACCTCGTCTACGGCCTCGTGACGGAGTTCGTCCGACGCGGCGTGCGGCGGCTCCTGCGGTGAGCGGCGCCTGCGCGAGCGCGGACCCTCCGCCGGAGTCGGCTCGTTAGAGCACGCCCCTCTCGTTTCCCCATCTCCCCTCTCTTATGTCTTCCACGAATGGAAAGCCCGAGGTCGTCGTCATCACCGGCGCCTCGGCCGGCGTCGGGCGCGCGACCGCCCGCGCCTTCGCCAAGCGCGGCGCCCACATCGGTCTGATTGCCCGCGGCGAGGCCGGCCTCCAGGCCGCCGCCTCCGACGTCGAGCGCCTCGGCGGCCGGGCCCTCGCGATCCCCGCTGACGTCGCCGACCCCGACGCCGTCGAGGCCGCCGCCGCCGCCGTCGAAGAGCGCTTCGGCCCCATCGACGTGTGGGTCAACAACGCAATGGCGTCGGTCTTCTCCCCATTCAAAAAGATGAGCGCCGAGGAGTTCGCGCGCGTCACGGACGTGACGTACCACGGCGTCGTCTACGGCACGATGGCCGCGCTCAAGCGGATGCTCCCGCGCAACCGCGGGACGATCGTGCAGGTCGGCAGCGCGCTCGCGTACCGGAGCATCCCGCTCCAGAGCGCCTACTGCGGCGCCAAGCACGCGATCGTCGGCTTCACCGACTCCATCCGCTGCGAGCTCGTCCACGACGAGAGCGACGTCCACATCACGGCCGTCCACCTCCCGGCCATCAACACGCCGCAGTTCGGGTGGGTGAAGAGCCGGCTCCCGCACGAGGCTCAGCCCGTCCCCCCGATCTACCAGCCCGAGGTCGCCGCCGACGCGATCTACTTCGCCGCGCACCAGCGACGGCGCGAAGTGTGGGTCGGCGGGCCGACGTGGCAGGCGATCGTCGGGCACAAGGTCATCCCCGGCCTGCTCGACATCTACCTCGGCAAGACCGGCTACGACGGCCAGCAGACCGACGTGCCGCGCGACCCCGACGACCCCACGAACCTCTGGGACCCGGCCGACGCCGCCCGCGACCACGGCGCGCACGGCCGGTTCGACGGCAAGGCGCGCGCGTCGAGCCCGGCGCTGTGGGCGACGAAAAACCGAAACTGGATCGCGGCTGGGGTCGGGACTGTCGCCGCCGTCGCGCTCGGCCTGTTCGGGAGGTCGTCATGAACGCCCTCGCCAAGCTCACCCAGCTCTCGCCGCTCTCGCCGAAGGCGCTCAGCCGCGCCCTCCGCACGGGCACGGGCGACGCGCTCGACAAGCGGCGGGGCGTCCTCGCCCTCTCGCTCACCGCCGCCGGCTCGATGGGGCTGATCTCGCTCTACCAGATGGGCGTCATCAAGCACCTCCCCGAGCCGCCGCTCCCGTTCCTCGACGCCGACAAGGTGGATGCGTCGGAGGAGGCCTACGCCTACTTCTCGGCGCCCGACGGCGTGCTCGGCTTCGCCTCGTACGCGGCGACGGCCGTGCTCGCGGCGATCGGCGGGCCGGACCGGGCGCGGACGATGCCGTGGCTCCCGCTCCTCGCCGCCGTCAAGACCGGCGCCGACGCCGCGCAGGCCGCCCGGCTCACGCGCGACCAGTGGACCGAGCACCGCGCCTTTTGCTCGTGGTGCCTGCTCGCGGCGGCGGCCACGTTCGCCACCGTCCCGCTCGTGCTCCCCGAGGCCCGCGACGCGCTCCGCCGCCTCCGCGACGGATAACCGCATCGCTCAGTTCAGCCACCAGATCGAGAGGTTAAGCGCCGTCGCGAAGGCCACCCAGAGCAGGTACGGCACGAGCAGCCAGCCCGCCGTGCGCGATACGCCGAAGAACGCGCGCACCGTGAGCGCGAGCACGACGAGCAGCGTCACGATCACCACGGCCCCGCCGACGATCGACTCGGCGCCGAAGAAGATCGGCGTCCAGATCCCGTTGAGCACGAGTTGGACGACGAAGAGCGTGAGCGCGCGGCTCGCATCCTGCCGTTCCGTGCCCGCTGCCTCGCGCCGCGCACGCCAGACGAGAAACGCGGCGACGCCCATGAGGGCGTAGAGCGCCGTCCACACCGGCCCGAACAGCCAGCTCGGCGGGTTGAACGGCGGCTTCGCGAGCGTCTCGTACCACGACGAATCGCCCGTCACCGTCGTCGCCGCGCCGACGATGCCGACGAGCTCGCAGCCGACGATGAAAAGGGCGGCGATGCCGATCTGCTTCCAGCGAGAGAGGGCGTGGCGGGAGTCGGTCATGGGCGGGGAGAATGGGAGTGAGGGAGGATGGGGAAATCGCAACGGACCACGGACGAAGGACACCATGCTACCGGATTCGACCTCAGAGGTCGGCGGGGATGAAGGCCAGCATTGTCTCGGGGTACGTGTCTGTGGCGAGGAGGAAGCCGCGGTCGTCGAGGCGGGCGATGCCCTCCCAGTTCCGCGCACGCTCGGCGTCGAGGAGTTCGAGTTGGATCGGGGCCCGGGCGGTGAGCACGATCTCCCCGCCAACCAACTGCATCTCCACGAGCCGCTCGACGGTGGCCTCGCGCCGGTGCGTCGCGCCGATGCCGAACTTCGCGCGGAGCGCGTCCGGGCCGGGGCGGAGGAGGGCGCGGTCGCCGGGGTAGAAGTAGTTCACGGCCCAGAACCGGCCGGCGGCGTCGAGCCCCGTGGCGTCGGTGAGCCGGTATTCGATGGCGGGCACGGCGAGCGAGTCGCGCTCGCCCGAGGCCGTGTCGAAGTGGTACGCCTCGGGGTGTGGGTTGACGGCGGGGCCGTTCGCCTCCTCGAGGGCGATCACGCCGCTGGATGTGGCGAGGAGCGTCTCGTACGAGAGGTTGCGGAGGTGGGCCTGCGGCGGCAGCGGCGTCACGGTCGCGGCGTCGAGCCGGACCGTCCCGTCCGGCTGCACCGCCCCGCTCGCGAGGTAGCCCTGCATCGCCGTCGCCCCCGTCGATTCGATGAGCACGAACACGCGGTCGCCGTCGAACACCATCGCCTCGTACCCGTCGAACCCGGCGACTTTCTCGACGACGCCCGGCGCTTCGAACCGGACCGCCCTCGGCTTCAGCGCGCCGTCGCGGGGTCCGTCGAGAAACGCGAGGAGGTCCACTTTCGAGAGCGCGAAGAGCGCGCCGCTATCGCCGTCTTCGCTGGCCGCGCTCACGGAATCGGATGTCGTGGAGAAGCGGCCGGGGTACTGCGGCAGGAGGAGGAGGTCGTCGCCGTGCCACGTGAGGCTGGAGATTTCGGCGGCGCGGCTCGCGATCGGTCCGGCGAGGGGGATCGGCTGGGCGCGCGTTTCGAGCGGCGCGGTGGTATCCGCTCGCTCCTCGGCGGCGGTCGCCGTCGCCGGCACGTCCCGGTCGCACGCGGCGAGGGCGAGGGCGGCGCTGAGTACGAAGGCGAGCCGGAGGAGCATGGCGAGCGCGAGGCGAGAGGGGGCGCGTAAAACGACGCGCGGCGGCTGCGGTTCGCCGCACGGGCGGCCGTGCGATGAACGGACAGAATACCGCGCGCTCCACGACGCCGAGCCGGTCGGGAGCTACCTTTGTCGCTCCTGCGTTGAAGGACGCTGAACCCTTCCCGACTCCCCGTGCCCGTGCTCCGTTCGCTACGCCTCGCCCTGCTCCTCCTGCTCGCCTCCGCCGCCACGGCGCAGCCCGAGCAGACCGTCCTCTTCCCCGGTGAACTCGGCGAGGACCTCCGCGCCTCGCTCGTGACCACGTACAAGCCGTCGAGCGTGCTCGGCGACGCCGCATCGAAAGACCGGATGTACGACACGGTCTGGGCCACGACCGTCGACGGGCAGGAAGGCGTCGTCGGCGTCTATACCGGCTTCTTCGTGCCGTTCGACTGCGATCCGAACTGCGACCCGAGCCAGGACGTGTTCAACCAGGGTAGCGAGAACACGCAGGGCATCAACCAGGAGCACATCTGGCCGCGCGCCGAGGGCGCCGGGAGCGGGAACGCCGAGCGCGACCTCCACCACCTCGCCCCCACCTTCGTCCGCGCCAACTCCGACCGCGGCAACCTCCCCTTCGCCGAGATCCCCGACGCCCTCGCGAACGACTGGTACATCGACAACACCGTCACGAGCACCGTCCCGACGAGCGACATCGACAGCTACAGCGAGCGCGACCGGAACACGGCGTTCGAGCCGCGCGAGGACTTCAAGGGCGACGTGGCGCGGGCGATGTTTTACTTCTACACGATGTACGAGGCGCAGGCGAGCGACGCCTTCTTCGAGGCGCAGCGCGAGACGCTCCGCGCGTGGCACGCGCTCGACCCCGTGGACCAGGCCGAGTACGACCGGACATTCATCATCGCCGGCTTCCAGAGCGACGACCCCAACCCGTTCGTGCTCGACTCGACGCTCGTCCGCCGCGCCTACTTCCCCTCGACCGTCGCCGCCGAGTCCGCCCCGCTCGCCGACGGCTTCGCGCTCTCCGCCGCCTACCCCAACCCGTTCACGACGGCGACGACGTTCACGCTCCGCGTCGCCACGCCGCAGCGCGTCCGCGTCGAGGCGTTCGACCTCCTCGGCCGCCGCGTCGCCGTGCTCCACGACGGGCCCGTTTCGGCCGACGCCCCGCTCGCCCTCGCGTTCGACGCCGCCGCGCTCCCGGCCGGGCTCTACGTCTACCGCGCCACCGGCGAGACCTTCCGCGCCACCCGCCGTGTCACGCTCACGCGTTGAGCCTCCCCATGCGCCTTCTGCTCCTCCTCTGCCTCTTCGTCCTGCTCAGCGGTTGCGATACCACGGCGCAGCCGTCCGAGCCCATTCATTACAGCGAGGTGGCCGTTCGCCCCGTGCCCATCGAAGGGTTCGAAGCGTTCAGCGCCTCCGTCGAATATCCCGAACTCGCTCGACGCGCGGGCATCGGAGGCACCGTCATCATCCACTTCACTGCGAATGAGGATGGGAGCGTCGTCTCGACCTATGACTCCGATGTCCGTCGGGGCCCCGTCTGCGTTTCCGACCCGGGAGGCAATACGTGCCAAAACTCGCTCATTCCCCTCCGTGCCGCGCTTCTCACCCCGGCTTACGTCCGTGGCGAGAAGGTCTCGGTGAACGAGTGCTTCGCCTTCGAGTACGAGATAATGGAGGGGCCTGCCGGGCGCCAGACAAACATCCGTGTCTCCCACTGTCCGTAGCGTCGAGCCGATCCACTCACCATTTCAGCAGAGAACCGATGGTCCTCCGATCCTGCTTGCTCATCGTTTCCCTCTTCGCCTTCGTCGGCTGCGACAGCGCGGAGCAGCAGGCCGAGGCGCTCGTGATCAGAACGGAGCGGACGAGCTACAGCCCTGGCGACACGGTGAGCGTCTCGTTCGAGAACCGGCGCCCCGCGACCGCTTATGTCTTGAGGAGCGGGTGCTCCACCGTGGACCGCGTGTGGCTCCCCGTCGTGCTGATGGAGACGATGGCGCAGGGCGAGTGGGTACCCGCCGCACGGGGAGTCAGCTGTCCGGCTATCGCGACTCCGCCTGCCGAACTCCTACCCGGGGACGCGTACGCCGTGCGCCTCCACGTCGGCGTGAGTCGACTCCCGGAGATCCCGCCCGGGACGTATCGCTACGTCTTCTTCGTGCGGGACGAGGTGTACGAGTCCGAAACGGACCTGCCGGAAGCGGAGCGCGTGAGCAACGCCTTCACCGTACGATGACCGGGTAGAGACGCATTCCTCATGAGACCATCGCCCGCAGACCGGATCGAACTGATTCAAGCCGACATCACGACGTTGGAGGTAGACGCGATCGTGAACGCGGCGAATGCGGCGCTCGCCGGCGGCGGCGGCGTGGACGGGGCGATCCACCGCGCGGCCGGGCCGAAGCTGCTCGAAGCGTGCCTTCAACTGCGCGGCTGTCCGACCGGGCAGGCGAAGATCACGCCGGGATTCGACCTCCCCGCCGACTACGTGATCCACGCCGTCGGTCCCGTGTGGCACAGCGGCGACCGGGGCGAAGACGACCTCCTGGCTTCCTGCTACCGCACGTCGCTCCAGTTGGCTGTGGAGCATGGCTGCACCACCGTCGCGTTCCCCGCCATCAGCTGCGGCGTCTACCGCTTCCCTGTGGACCGGGCCGCGGGAATCGCCGTGCGCACCGTCGCGGGCTTCCTTCGGAGCGACGAGCAGATCGAAGCAGTTTACCTCGTCAGCTTCGGCAAGGATGTTCGTCAGGCGCACGAGCGAGCATACGCCGACGTACTCGATTAATCCGCACGTTCGGTCCGTACCCACGTCTCAAAGCGGTAGCCGTCGTGCGGCTCGCAGAGTCGCTCAGTCTTCTCGCTTCGCCTCGTGCTGCCTGGACCATTCGACGACCTCGTCAATGGTTAGCCCTTCGAAGAGCTTCTTTCGTTCTTCGGTGTAATCGCCAGATCCCGTCGTGAATTGGCTGATGAACCGCGCGGCGTCGGCGGCGCCCATCTCTCGAACGAGCAGCCGGACGCCTTCCTCGTGGATTTCGTTCAGCGGTCGTGCCGGGATGCCCATCGCTCTAGTTCCTCCGCGAGTTCCATCGGCGCGACGACGCGCGTCGGGTCTCTGGTTTCTCGCTTGGCTTTTTTAAGGAAGGTGTCGTCGCACGTGCAGAAAAAATCGGCCTCGCTCGCCTCGGCGGAAGCGAGATGCAACGCGTCCAACGTCCGAAGTCCCCGACGGTTCAACGCCTCGGCCCGACGACGCACCTCATCGGTGAGCTTTAGGTGCGTAGCGGCACCTGCGAGCGTCCCCAACGCGTACTCCCGCCGCGTTCGACGCGGGTTCTGCTCCGTCTCGAACTGGAGCACGTCCGACGAGACCAGCTCCACCCGACCGGCTCTGACGAGATCCAATACACTCAGGATCGCTTCGGCTTCGAATCGGATACGAAGCTGCGTCCGGTCGTCGAGGGGACGCTGAACGGCGCAGGTATCGAGGTAGACGCGCATGGCACCAAGCTACGCACGAGCACCCTCAGGGTACGCGCACCCACGTCTCGAAGCGGTAGCCATCGCGCGGCTCGCGGTGCTGCAGTTCGAACTCGGTGCCGAGGAGGTGCTCGAAGGGCGGGAAGAACGTGTCGCCGTCGTAGTCGCCCTCGACGCGCGTGAGTTCGAGCCGGTCGGCGATCGGGAGGGCTTGCTCGTAGACCGTCGCCCCGCCGCCAATCGAGATCTGCTCGCGGTCGGCGAAGGCGTCGAGGGCGTCGCCGAGCGAGGAGTAGACGTGGATGCCAGGGTGGTCGACGTGGACCGCGTGCCGCGTGAGCACGACGTTCTCGCGCCCCGGCAGCGGTCTCCCGAACTGGTGCAGCACCGACTCGAACGTCCGCCGCCCCATCACGAGCGGGTGGCCGAGCGTGAGCCGCTTGAAGTGCTTCAAGTCGTCGGGGATGTGCCACGGCAGGTCTTTGCCGTCGCCGATCACCCGGTTCGTCTCCGCCACCGCCGCGACGATCACGACTTCCGCCCGCGTGCGCTCCCCCATCAGACCGCGACCTCGAACCGAATCGCGTCGTGGTGCCGGTAGCCGTCGAGTCGGAAGTCGTCGAACCCGAGTTCGTCGAGCGGCTTGTCCGCGATCTCCAACGTCGGGAGGTCGAACGGCTCGCGGTCGAGTTGGGCGCGGAGGCCGTCGACGTGGTTGACGTAGACGTGCGCGTCGATGAGCGTGTGGGCGAAGACGCCCGGCTCGATTCCGACCTGCTGCGCGATCGCCTGCGTGAGCAGGGCGTAGCACGCGAGGTTGAACGGGACGCCGAGCGCGAGGTCGGCGGAGCGCTGCGTGAGGTGGCAGTTGAGACGTTGCTGCCCGTCCTCGGCCTCCTGCACGTTCAGCACGAATGTGAAGTGGCACGGCGGCAGCTTGCTCACGGCCGCGTTCGCCGGGTGCCACGCGCTGACGACGAGCCGCCGCGAGTTCGGATTCCGCTTCAACTCGTCGATCACGTAGCCGACCTGATCGAACGAATACGAGCCGTCGACCTCAGCGTGGACGTGCGGGTGGTCCGGCCCGGCGAACACCTCGCCGTCGAGCGCGGCGCCGACGGCGGGGATCGGGAAGCGGCGCCAGAACCGGCCGTACGCGGTTTCGAGCCGGCCGTCGTCGTCGGCCCACGCGTTCCAGATGCCGGTGTGCTGACGCAGCTCGCGGATGTGCGGGGCGCCGGAGAGGTACCACAGCACCTCGCGCAGCATCGAGTCGAAGTAGACCTTCTTCGTCGTCAGCAGCGGGTAGCCGTCGGCGAGGTCGACTTTGTAGGACTCGGCGAAGGACGAGATCGTGTCCGTGCCGGTGCGGTTGCGCTTGCGCGTGCCGGTGTCGAGCACGCGGCGGACG
Organism: Rhodothermales bacterium; assembly: GCA_039944855.1. Taxonomy (NCBI): domain Bacteria; kingdom Pseudomonadati; phylum Rhodothermota; class Rhodothermia; order Rhodothermales; species Rhodothermales bacterium. Next base: position 76,421 of record JBDUXZ010000003.1, read on the forward strand.
ACGTCGAGGTAGGCGCGGTCGGCGGAGACGGGGCGGTCGAGAGCCTGTCCTGAGCTTGTCGAAGGAAGTTGCATGGGTGGCGGGCGAGAGAGCGACGGGCGGCGCCGGAGATTACGGACGCGCCCGGCGCGGGGCAACCCGGAACGTGGGGTCGGCGATGGGGTACCCCTGACGCAGCGCCAGTCCAAAATCCGCAACCCCAAATCCACAATCGATGGATCCCGGCCTCCACGTCAAGCAAGCCATCAACCACCTCAACAAAGTCCTCGCGTACTATCCGTACGTGCAGGAGGGCGGCACCGCGACCGTCGCGCTCACGCCCGAAGATTGGCAGGTCGTCGCCGACGCCCTCTTCCGGATGGACACCCCGCGCGAGGTCATCCCCGACGCGATCGAGGACTATACGCTCACCGACGACCAGCGCGCCATCCGCCTCCGCACCGCCGACTGCCTCATCGTCGTCGAGATGGGGTAAGACCCGCTAACAAAACCTCCTCGTGCTGTCATTGCGAGGAGCGCAGCGACGCGGCAATCTCCCCCGGGCTGCTGGAATCAGGAGATGGGCTGCGCCGAGCCCTGTGGGGTTGCTGCGCTCCCGCTGGTCGCTCGCAATGACATGAAGGGGTTTTGTTAGGGACTCTAAGTACGTCTCAGAGTTGGACGACTAAGCGTAGCCCCAGAGTCTCGTGTGCAGGGCCGAACGAGAGGCGCGACGCGAGCGCGTTGTTGTGATCCTCGGCGGTCCGGTAGGCGCTGTAAAGCCCCCATACCCGCCCGGCAAGCCCGATGAGGAGCCCGGTGCCTACTGCGACTACAGCGGTTGGTCTGGGACTATCAAACAAGCAGCGACATTCGATGAGGGCGACGCCTACGATGGCACCGCCTGCGAGCGTGACCGCGAGGGGCGGTAGCCCTCGTACCCAGTCGCCCGCGTAGGCGTGCCCCAGGGTGGGGACAAAGTATTCGAGTCCTACTGCTATGGGTACGACCACCCGCGAAGCCTCGGGGTTGGACGCCGAGCTATCGGCTGCTTGCGCGTGCGGACTGTCAGCGGCGAGGAGGCCTACTAGGAGGCACACAACAACGGAGACCGTTCGATACGTCAGACGAATCATCCTGAACTAATTCGCCGACGCGCGGAGGTGGAAGAGCGGGATCTGCGCGCGGAAGCGGGCGCCGTTCGGGCGCTGCATGAGGTAGGTCCCCTCCATCGTCCCGTCCATCGTCTCGAGGACGCAGAACGAGTTGTAGGCGTGGGCGCTCCCCGGCGCGAGGATCGGCTGCTGTCCGACCACGCCCTCGCCCTCGACCTCGACGACGCGCCCGTCGCCGTGGCGGATCACCCAGTGGCGGCGGAGGAGCTGGACCTCGGCGGGGCCGTGGTTCTCGATCTCGACGAAGTAGGCGAACACGAACCGGCTGGCGAACACGTCGGACTGGTCGTCGAGGTAGACCGGCCGGACGGAAACGGTGAGCTGCTGCGTGGTGGCTTCGTAGAAGGGCATGGCGGGGCTCCCGTTACCGGATGGCGCTGTAGGCGGTCCGCGCATGCTCGGCGACTTCGATCACGGCGCGGACGCGGTGCTCGCAGACGGGCGCGTTCCACAGCCCGCCTTCCTTGAACGCGCTCCCGACGATGAACCCGTCGGCGAGGTCGACGAAGTGCTCGAAGTTCTCGACCGTGACGCCGCTGCCGACGAGGATGGGGAGCGGCGTGGCCTCGTAGACGGCGCGGAGGTCGTCGAAGTCCGGCTCCTGCCCGGTCCGCATCCCGGTGACGACGACGCCGTCGGCGCCGTGGAGCGCCATGAGGTGGGCGATCTCCGCGATCGGGACGTCGCCGGTCCACGTGTGGGCGGCGTGCTTCTTCTTCACGTCCGCGAAGACGGGGATGTTGTGCGCGCCGATGGCCTTGCGATAGCGGAGAACGGAGCCGGCGCAGGCCTCGGCGATCCCCTTGTCCGAGACATGGGCGTAGGTCCAGCCCTCGGCGCGGATGAAGTCGCACTGCGCGGCGAGGGCGACGGCGAGCGCGGTCTTGTTCGCCTGGAAGAGCACCTGAATCCCGACCGGCATCTGCCCGACCTGCCGCTTGACGCAGACGGCGACGCGCGTCATGAACGCGGCCACCTCCGGCCCCTGCTCGCGCTCGTGGACGCAGGGGAAGTCGTGCATGTTCTCGAGCACGAGGCCGTCCACCCCGAGGTCGGCGTAGAGCTTGGCCTCGGTGACGGCGCGCTCGACGGCGGATTCGACGGAGCGGTAGCCCGGCGCGCTCGGCGAGGGCCCGGTATGGACCATCGCGAGGATGGGCTTCGGCTTTCGGAAGATCCGACTCATCGTCTCCAGCATCGGTCGCGCCTCGCTATCGGATGGGGAACAGGGGAATTGCTGTGGAATTGCGGCTCGCGTCTTAGGTTCAGGTGCAACCCTATCGATGAATACGCTGTTCCGTGGATTCGGCCGCCCTGACCCCGGTGCGCGCCCCGGCGGTCGGCCGAATCTCCCCACTGTGGGGGGCGTACACCCAACACCGCCCCCTGCGCGGCACGCAGTGCGGAGGGTTAGATTCCGACTGCCCGACCCGCTCACGAGCCGCCCCCTGGCACGCCCATGCTCCCCGACGTCCCCGCCTCCACCGACGCCCCCCGCAAGCCCACGAAGTCGCTCCGCGAGGTCACGATCCTCTTCGCCGGCGACTCCGGCGACGGCATGCAGCTCACCGGCGGCCGGTTCACGCTCGCCACGGCGAAGGCCCAGAACGACCTCGCCACGCTCCCCGACTTCCCCGCCGAAATCCGCGCCCCCGCCGGCACGACGTACGGCGTCTCCGGCTTCCAGCTCCACTTCGGCGCGAATGAGATCTCGACGCCCGGCGACGAGGTAGACCTCCTCGTGGCGATGAACCCGGCGGCGCTCAAAGTCAACCTCCGCCGCGTGCGCGAGGGCGGCGCCGTGCTCGTCAACCTCAACGCGTTCGAGGACCGCGGGCTCGAACTCGCCGGCTACGACGCGAACCCGCTCGAAGACGGGACGCTCGACCGCTACGAGGTCTTCCCCGTCGAGCTGACGCGGCTGACGCGCGAGGCCCTCGCCGACACCACGCTCTCGACGAAGCAGATCGACCAGTCGAAGAACATGTTCGCGCTCGGGCTCGCGCTGTGGCTCTACACGCGGCCTATCGACGACACCGCTGCGTGGGTCGAGGCCAAGTTCGCCGACGAGCCGGAGATCCGCGACGCGAACCTCCACGTGCTGACGAAGGGCTACCACTTCGGCGAGACGACGGAGGTGTTCGCCTCCCGCTACGAGGTCGCCCCGGCGAGCCTGCCGCCCGGCCTCTACCGCGGCATCCGGGGGAACGAGGCGCTCGCGCTCGGCCTCGTCACCGCCGCTGTCCGCAGCGGGCTCGAGATCCTCTACGGTTCGTACCCGATCACGCCTGCGAGTGACCTCCTCCACGCCCTCTCGAAGCACAAGAACTTCGGCATCCTGACCGTGCAGGCCGAGGACGAGATCGCCGCCGTCGGGACGGCGCTCGGGGCGAGCTTCGCCGGGCGGCTCGGCGTGACGGCGACGAGCGGGCCGGGCCTCGCGCTCAAGACGGAGTTCGTCGGGCTCGGCATCATCACCGAGCTGCCGCTCGTGGTGATCGACGTGCAGCGCGCCGGGCCGAGCACGGGCCTGCCGACGAAGACGGAGCAGTCCGACCTCCTCTTCGCGCTCTACGGCCGCAACGGCGACGCCCCGCTCCCCGTCATCGCCGCGAGCACGCCGGGCGACTGCTACGAGGTGGCCTACGAGGCCTGCCGGATCGCCGTCAAGTACATGACGCCCGTCATCCTCCTCTCCGACGGCTACCTCGGGAATGGCGCCGAGCCGTGGCGCCTCCCCGACCCCGACGCCCTGCCCGCCTTCCCCGTCCACTTCGCGACGGAGCCGAACCGCGACGGCCAGTTCCTCCCCTACCTCCGCGACGAGACGACGCTCGCCCGCGCCTGGGCCAAGCCAGGCACGCCGAACCTCGAACACCGCCTCGGCGGGCTGGAGAAGGACCGCGAGACCGGCGGCGTGTCGTACGACCCCGAGAACCACGAGGCGATGACGAAGCTGCGCGCGGCGAAGGTCGAGCGCGTCACGGCCGAGATCCCGCCGACCAAGGTCATGGGCGACGCCGAGGGCGACGTGCTCGTCGTCGGCTGGGGCTCGACGCGGGGCGCGATCGAGGCGGCGGTGAAGACCGCCCGCGCCGAGGGGCTGAAGGTCGGCCGCGTCCACCTCCGCTGGCTCAGCCCCCTCCCGCCCGACCTCAGCGAGGTCTTCGGCCGGTTCGAGAAGATCCTCGTGCCGGAGCTGAACAACGGCCAGCTCGTCCACGTCCTCCGCGACCGCTTCCTGCGGCCCGTCGAGTCCCTCGCCAAAATCCAGGGCCTCCCGTTCAAGGCGAGCGAGATCACCGCCCGCATCCGCCAGATGATCGAAGCGACAGCCTGACTTTAGATATGAGCGACGACCAGAAAAAACCGACGACGCCTCCCGGCACCAAGAAGCCCGCGCTCCCGCCCGGCCTGAAGAAAGCCGCCGGGCCGAAAGGCGTGAAGCCAGCGGGGCCGAAGGGTGTGAAGCCCGCCGGCCCGCCGAAAAAGGCGACGCCGGAAGGGACCAGGAAGCCCACGCTCCCGCCGAAGCCCGGCGGCCCGAAACGCCTGCCCGGCGCCAAGCCCGCGCGTCCGCCCGGAGCGAAACCCGCGATGCCGCCCGGCCGCCTCGTCGAGCCCGCCGGCGGCGACGGCGCGCCGTCCGAGCTCACGCGGAAGGACTTCTCCTCCGACGCCGACGTCCGCTGGTGCCCCGGCTGCGGCGACTACGCCGTGCTCGCCGCCGTGCAGCGCGTCTTGCCCGAGCTGACGGAGAAGAAGGAGAACACCGTGTTCATCAGCGGGATCGGCTGCTCCAGCCGCTTCCCGTACTACATGAACACGTACGGCGTCCACTCCATCCACGGCCGCGCCCCGACCGTTGCGACCGGCTTGAAGTGCGCGAATCCCGAGCTCGACGTGTGGCTCATCACCGGCGACGGCGACGCGCTCTCGATCGGCGGCAACCACTTCGTCCACCTGCTCCGCCGGAACCTCGACCTGCAGGTGATCCTCTTCAACAACCAGATCTACGGCCTCACGAAGGGGCAGTACAGCCCGACGAGCGAGCCCGGCAAGGTCACGAAGTCGTCGCCCTACGGCTCACTCGACCACCCGTTCAACCCCGCCGCCCTCGCCCTCGGCGCCGACGCTACGTTCGTCGCCCGCACGCTCGACCGCGACCCGAAGCACATGCAGGACATGCTCCGCGCCGCGCACGGCCACGCCGGCACCGGCTTCGTCGAGGTCTACCAGAACTGCAACATCTTCAACGACGGCGCCTTCTTCCGCTACACCGAGCGCGACTCGAAGCCGCACACGACCGTCTTCCTGGAGCACGGTCAGCCGCTCGTCTACGACGAGGGCACGAAGGGGCTGCGGCTCGACGGGCTGAAGCTCGAAGCCGTCGACCTCGCGAACGGCGCGTGGTCCACCGACGACTGCCTCGTCTACGACGCGACCGACCGGACGCTCGCCGGGCTCGTCGGCCGGATCTTCTGGCAGGACGACCTCCCGCAGCCGTTCGGCGTGTTCTACCGCGAGGAGCGGCCGAGTTACGAGCGGCTCCTCCGCGAGCAGCAGGCCGCCGTCACCGCCAAGCGCGGCACCGGCGATCTCCACGCCCTCCTCCGTGCTGGCGAGACGTGGACCATCGAGTAGCTATTCGATGCGGACCAGCTTGAGCGATTCCGTCTGCCGCTGCGTCTGGAGCCGGACGAAGTAGACGCCCGCCGCGAGGCGCGCGCCGTCGAGCACGAGCGGGTGGTCACCCGGCGCGAGCATGCCGTCGGCGAGGACGGCGACCTCGCGGCCGAGCACGTCGTAGACGGCAAGCCGCAGCGTTTCGGCCCCCTCGGGCACGGTCAGCGTGAACGACGCGGACGCGCCGAACGGGTTGGGCGCAGGGCGCGAGAGCGCAAACGCCGACGGCAGCGTGGGCTCGAAGTCCGCGCCCAGGCGTTGCGGCTCGAAGAGGCCGAAGTCGTAGGCGCGCTGGAGGTAGCGGGCTGCCTCGCGGAGCTTCACGATGGAGTCGAGTCGATCTTCGCCGCGTGCGAAGGGGATGGCGAAGGTGAACTCGGTCTCCTCGCCCGGCTCTAGCCGAAACGGCCCGAACGACGGCCACATCTGTCGATCTCCCGCCGGATCGTCTGCGCCCGTGCCGTCGATGTTCTCCTCGCTCCAGAACTGCTCGGTCACAGGATCACCGGGGAAAAACGTCGTGAGGGTATCACCGGCGGTCATATACCCATCGCCGCCCTCCGTCACGGGCGTCCCGTCACGGTGCAGCCCCCCCAAGCACCGGTAGTTTCCGAGCGCATTGAAGGGTCCGATGAAGCCATCGGGGCAGAAAACATTGTTTGCATACAGCTCCGACGGCTCGCCCGCTTCATCCACTTCCCCATCCCCATCGTTGTCTCGGCCGTCGGGCAGCCGGGCCGGCGTCCGCAGCGCCATGAAGCCGAGGGCGGGCGGACGCGACCCGTAGCCCCCGTTGAGACCTCCCGCATCATCGTCGTCCGCGTTGTACGTGAACGCCATATGGAGCGTCGTGTCCGTCCCGACGTAGTCGTCGGCCGGGTCCCCGAGGTCGGGGTCTACGAAAATCGCGACGTAGGCGCTGTCGAGCGGCTCGCTGCCCCGGTACCGGATGCGATAGCGGTAGAGCGTGGCCTGGTTGACGGCGAGCGCGAGCGACGCCGCCGCGAAGACCTCCACACGCACCTCGAGCCCGAGCGGGAGCGTCAGATTGTTCACGTGCGCGTTGCCGCGGTCGTTCATGACCCACCATGCCATCTGATCGCCCGAGATCGCCGGCTCGTCGCCGCCTGCGAGGTCGTAGTTCCCCGCCACGCCATCGCCGTCGAGCACCGGCGCACCGAGGTGGGCGGGCCAATCGCGGAGGTCGTCCGTCGCCACGCCCGTGTCGAGGTAGCGCGCCACGTCGCCACGCGAGACGCGGTAGATCCGGTCGTAGAGAAAGCAGTCAGTCGGCGGGTTGCCAGCGGCGTCGAGCGGACCGGGCCAGAACTCGAAGTCGGCGTAGGTCGAGCCCACGAGGCGAAGCTCGCCGTCGACCTTCCCCCCGACCCACAGGCTCGCAGCGAAGATGGGCGAAAGACCGGCCGCCTTGGGGACGAGGTAGCCGTCGCCCGCGACCGTCGCGTTGCCGAAGAAGAGGCTCCCGGTGTTGAAGACGCGCGCGTTGACGTCGTTGACGTCGAGGTCGGCCTGGGCCCGACCGGTTTCGCAGTCGCCGACGGTCTGCGCTAGCGCGGGCACGGCGACGAGCGCGGCAAGGGCGAGAAGACAGAGACCACGGCGGGGAGTAACCAGCGGCATGCGGGAGGGGAATCGATGAGCAGAGACAGAGGGTACCAAACTAGCCCGAGCCCCGTTACGGCACAGGGCAATTCATCGGCCCCGTATCTTGCCGTCCCCCACTCGACCCCACCGCCCGTGCCCCTCCCCCGCCTCGTCCCCATCGTCCTCGCGGCGACCCTCGCCGCCTGCTCCAGCGCTCCCGACTCCGCCGCGCAGAGTGGGCCCGTCACCGCCGTGCCCGACTCGCTCCTGAGCGACGGCGGGGCCGTCCGCCTCGGCGAGCCCGAGCGCAGCCGCCTCCTCGCCGACGACCCGCTGTGGGCCGAGGCGCTCCGCATCCACTACGACGCGATCGTCACCGACGGCCACATCGACACGCCGTCGCTCATGCTCGACGACGGCTACGACTTCGGCGAGCGCCACCCGCCGCGCGCGGGCGATCAGCACGTCGACCTCCCGAAGATGACGGAGGGCGGGCTCGACGCGCCGTTCTTCTCGATCTACGTCTCCCGTTCCTACGGCGAGACGCCCGCGGCCACGCAGCGCGCGCTCGACATGATCGCCGAGGCCGAGCGGCAGATGGCTGCGCTCGACGGGATCGAGATGGCGTATTCCACGGCCGATGTCGTCCGGCTCGCGCGCGAGGGGAAGCGGGCGCCGCTGATGGGGCTCGAAGGCGGGCACGCGCTCCAGGGCTCCGTCGAGGTCCTCGAACGGCTCGCCGAGGCGGGCATCCGCTATGTCACGCTGACGCACTCCAACACGAACGGCTGGGCCGACTCCTCCGGCGACGAACCTCGCTGGAACGGGCTCAACGACCGGGGCCGCGATCTCGTCCGCGCGATGAACCGGCTCGGCGTGCTCGTCGACCTCTCGCACGTCTCGGACTCGACGTTCTACGACGCCCTCGCCGTCACCGAAGCGCCCGTCATCCTCAGCCACTCCTCCGTCCGCGCCCTCACCGACCACCCGCGCAACATCACCGATGACATGCTCCGCGCGCTCGCCGCGAACGGCGGCGTCATCATGATCAACTTCTTCTCGAAGTACATCGCGCAGGACGGCACGAACGACGCGACACTCGCCGACATCCTCGACCACATCGACCACGCCGTCGAGGTCGCCGGGATCGACCACGTCGGGCTCGGGTCGGACTTCGACGGGGTACCGTTCCTGCCGCGCGGGATGGAGGACGCGACGAAGCTACCGCACCTCACCCACGGCCTGCTCAAGCGCGGCTATAGCGAGGAGGACGTGCGGAAGATCCTCGGCGGCAACACCCTCCGCGTCCTCGCCGACGCCGAGCGCGTTGCGGCCGGACTGCGGACCGAAGGCTGACGTCCTACACTGGACCGTGTGCCATCCCGTAGAGACGCAGCATGCTGCGTCTCTACGGGATGGCACACGGATCACTTACTCGAAGTCCGTGTTCAGCCGGTAGCGGGCGATCCGGTTGTTGCCCATGTCCGCGACGTAGACGATGCGGTCGAAGTAGGCCACGCCCTGCGGGTCGCGGAACGAGAGCGCCCCGCTCCCCTCGCCGCCGAACGACACGTTGACTGGGCGGATCGAGCCGGCGGCGGGCGGCGGCGCGACGCCCTCGACGCCGTTGCGGTTGAAGATGTAGAGGCTGTCGGTCTCTGCGTCCGTAGCGAACAGGTAGCCCGTCTCGTCGGCCGCGATCGCGAGCCCGGTCGGGCCGCGCATCCCGAAGTCCTCGTAGAGGAAGCCGTCGCCGTTGTCGGGGTTCGCCGTCACGCCGAGGAGGTCGGTGTTCACGCGGAACTCGGTGCCGAGCGGCGTCTCGACGACGAGGACGGAGAGGACGGGGTAGCGGACCTCCTGCGTCGGCGGGTCCTGGGCGACGAAGAAGTCCTGCGCGTCGGTGAACGTAGTGCGCTGCGGCGGGCCGATGGGGGTGGCGAGGGCCGAGGGGTAGACCGCGCTGAGGAGGCTGGGCTGCGTCGCGCTGAGCGCGCTGATGTAGCGGGTGTTCTCGCCGGCCTCGGTGAACGCGAGCACGCCGTTGAACGGCCGCACGATCGACGGCAGGCCCTGGCCCTGCGTATTGACCGGGCCGCTGCGCGACACGTAGAAGCTGTTATCGGCGAGCGGCGCGACGTCGGTGAAGGAGGCGTCCTCGTCGGAGAAGCCGCTGGAGTACGTGCGCGGATCGCGGAACTGGTTGTTCGAGCGCGAGCGGTCGTCGAACGGGTGCCACACGATGTCCTCGACGGTCGGCGCGCCCGTCGTCACGCCGCTCAGCCGGTAGACGACGGGGAGGTCCCACGTCCGGTCGCCGAGCGTCGTGTCGCGGCGGGCGGCGACGAGGAGGTCGAGGCTGCGGTCCTGCACGACGGCGGTGATGGCGCGGAGCGGCTGCCCCGCGGCCTCGGTGACGAGCCGCTGCGGGCGCCCGGCGAGGTCGAGCACGTGGAGGCCGGCGGCGTCGGCGACGTAGATCAACTCGTCGTACCCGACGTAGACGTCGACCGGCTGGTCGAACGTGCCGCCAGCGGCGCCCTGCGTGTAGAACGGGTTCAGCGGGACGTAGCCGACCTCGTCGAGGAGCGTCGGGTCGACCTGCCCCTCGTCGAAGATCTCGTCGGTGGTGGCGTCGTCTTTGGAGCCGAAGACGCCGTCGCACCCCGTCAGGACGAGCGGAGCGGCGAGGGCGAGGAAGAGGAGGGCGAAGCGCATAGGGAGACGGAAGCGCGAGGGGGAAGCGTCGAGGCGCAGCATGCTGCGCCCGCGCAGCGAGATCAGTTCAGCCGGAGGTTGAGGCCGATGCGGTGGATGTTGCCGAGCCGGTCGAACCGGTTGAACCCGTAGTCCACGCGGAGGTCGGGGCCGAGGCCGGGCACGACGAGGCCGACGCCGAAGCTGGGCACGGTCGCCTCTTCGAGGCCGAACTCGTAGCCGGCGCGGAGCGCGAGCGTCTCGTTCCAGACGTACTCCGTGCCGATGTTGAAGCGCTCGGCGTTGTCGTTCGGGTTCGTGAGTTGGCCGGAGACAGTGACATCGTGCGGCCCGCCTGTGTCGAAGCCGAGCGCCTGGAGCGGCTTGTAGCTCACGCCGAGCAGGAACGTCGTCGGCGGCTCGATCCCCTCGAACTCCACCTCCTCTACGGTGCCGTCGAGCGTCGTCCGCGCGATCGTGCCGCCGGGGCTGATCTGGAAGCCGAAGTTGCGGATCGCCACGCCGAAGCGGACGCCGGTGTCGCCGACGCGGTACGCCACGCCGAGGTCGAGCAGGCCCGCCTGCGCAGAGACGTCGGCCGCCGACTCGCGGACGTATTTGCCGGTCACGCCGTAGGAGAACAGGTCGGTGAGCGCCTGCGAGACCGTCACACCGAGGGCGATGTCGACGAGACGGAACGTCTCGCCGGTGCCGGAGGGGCCGGAGAACTCCGTCGTCACGTCCATCTCGCCGGAGTCGAGCGCCTGCAGGCTGAGGCCGACCGTCGCCGCGCCGAGCGGCGTGTTGATCTGGGTGAAGCCGGCGGCGTAGTGGAGCTTCACGTCGGCGACGTAGCTGGCCGTCGCGAGGCCGATCTGCGTGCCGCCGCGCGCGGCGAGGGCGGGGTTCCAGAAGAGCGCGCTCGCGTCGTCGGCGCTCGCCACGACGGTCCCGCCGAGGGCGGCGCCGCGGGCGTCGACCGGCACCTTGAGGAACTGGAAGCCCGAGGTCCCGGCCCGGTCCTCGCCGAAGGCGGGGAGGAGCTGGGCGCTCGCCGGCGCGGCTGCCGCGAGCAGGAAGAGAACGAGGAGGAAGCGCATGCGGGCGGCCGGTTAAAACTCGAAGCTCACGCCGATGAGGACGTGGCGCGGCGGGAGGAAGCGGGCGGGGTTGAGCGGCGGGAGCCCGCTCGTGTTGGGGTCCTCGTAGCGCGGGTCGCGGAGGTTGCTCGCCACGTCGTAGGCGCTGTTGCCACGGAGCGTCGTGAAGTCCGTCCCGGCCTCGACGTCGGGGTAGCCCTCGCCCGTCACGGGGTTCACGAGGACGGCGTTCTGCTGGTTGAACACGTTCGTTACTTCGAGCGAGAACACGAGGTCCTGCCCGACGACGGCCACGCGGCGCTGGAGGTTGAAGTCGAACCACCACCACGCCTTGCCGACCTCGGAGAACCGCCGCTCGGGGTCGTCGACGGTCTCGTAGATCGGGCGCCAGTCGCGGTCGCCGGTGAACGGGTTGACCTCGTTGCCGATGAACTCGACGGGCGTGTAGCGCTGCCCGCTGCGGAACGTGGACGAGAGGTAGAGCTGGAAGCGGTTGAGGCCGGGCACACCCCAGAGCGCGTTCGGGCGGTCGTAGGAGAACGTCGTGCTCGCCTTGATATCGAGCGGGCGGTCCCACGCGAGCGGCGTCTCGAACGTGTTGTCCACATTCCCGTCCTGGATGAGGTCCTGCAGCGCCTCGGAGTTGGTCGAGGCGAGGCCGGTAGCGCGGGAGTACGAGGCGTTGATCTGGCCGCGGAACCAGTCGGCGATCCGCTTGATGTAGCTGACCTCGATGCCACGGACGCGCGCGAAGTCGCCGTTGACACGGAGCGCGCGGTTCGTCGTCCGCCCCGTGGCGTCTTGGACGGACACGCTCGCGACGGTGATGAAGTCGAACTTGTCGCGCCAGAACGCCGTCACCGTCAGCGCGTCGTTCTGCGTGATCTGGTTGCGGAAGCCGAGCTCGTACGAGATGTCGACCTCGGGGTTGAGGTTCGGATTCCCGAGGTCGCCGAAGAACGAGCGGTCCTGGTAGAACGGGTCGAGGTTGGTGTAGACGAACGTCGGGTGCGGCTGCCGCATCGAGTGCCCGTAGTTGAAGAAGAGCACCTGGTTCTCGCGGACGGGGAAGCTCACGCGGAGCTTCGGCAGGAGCCGCGTCTTCCAGCGCAGCCCGAAGAGCCCGAACGACTCGTCGAGGTAGCCCTCGCGGATCGCCGTGGGGATTGTGTACACGCTGTCGGCCACGAGGTCGTCGACGTACTTGCCCGGCGCCCAGAATTCGGCGCGGAGGCCGACGTTCGCGATGAGGCCGTTGTAGCGGAACTGGTTCTGCACGAAGAGCGCCGTCTGCCGCGGCTTCACCCGCCACACGTCGGAGGCCTCGCCGAGCCGGTTCGAGCGCGTCGTGTCGCCCTCCGCCGTCACGATCGGCGCGCCGATCCACGGGCGGATGATGTCGATCCACTGGAGGTCGTTGAGCTTCACGTCGAAGCCGGCGCGGACCTCGTAGCCGCGGTTCGCGGTGAACCGCGTGTAGCTCCCCTTGAGCACGACCTCCTCGGCGAAGTGGTCGTGCCAGCGCGTGGCGAGGCCGCCGTTGTTGAAGAGGCCCGGCCCGGGGAGGACGTAGAGCACGTTCGGGTCGACGGGGTTGCCATTCGCGTCGACGAAGAGCGAGGCCGGGAAGTCGACGATGCTGGCCGGGTCGAGCTCGGCGCTGACGTCGTCGGGCCGCCAGTCGCGGCCGTTCGCGTCGGCGCGGAGCCGCGTGAAGAGCCGGCTGGCCTGCACCTCGTAGTACGACTGGTTGTTGAGGACGTGCGTCCACTTGAGGTACGCGATGTTGTTGTCGTGCGCGTATGTGTTCGCGTTGTCGGGCTGGAGCGCGAAGGCGTACTGGTAGCCGGGCCGGATCACGTCATCGTTCCCCGTCACTTGCAGCATCCGCGTGTTCTGGTTGACCGTAAGCGAGCGCTGGTAGCTGCCCTGCAGCTTCATCCCCGGCTTCGGGAGATACGTCAGCTTGCCGAGCCCGCTCCAGCGGTTGTCGGTGCGCGGCATCCAGCCCGTCCCGTCGAAGAGGGAGGACTCGACCTGCGTCGGCGTCGAGACGAAGCGCGTGAACTCGTCGGAGAAACGGACCTGGCCGGAGCTGAAGAAGCGGAGCTTGCCGGGGAGGATCGGGCCGGAGAGCGAGGCCTCGTAGATCTCCTGGTTCCACGTCGAGCCCCAGTCGTCGTTGAAGCCGACGTTGTCGCGCTTGTGCGAGAACGAGCCGCCAAACTCGTCGCCGCCGTCGCGCGTCGTCACCGAGACGACGCCGGACGTGGCCCCGCCGATGTCGGCCCCGACGCCGCCTGTCGTGACCTCGACTTCGGCGAAGGCGTTCGCCCCGAGGTCGAGCCCGAAGCCCGTCCCGGAGAGCGGGTCTTTGGCGCTCACGCCGTCCACGATGAAGCCGGTCTCGTCGGCCCGCCCGCCGCGGATGTAGAGCCCCGTCGGGTCCTGCACGACGCCCGCCTGCGTGGCGACGACGGCCTGCACCTCGCGCACCGGCGCCGCCGCGATCTCATCGCGCCCGACCGTGTACGCGCTCGACGACTGCTCGACGTCGACGAGCGGGCGCTCGCCGATGACGACGATCTCGCCGCCGGTTTCGAGCACGGCCTCGCCGAGTTCGATGTTGAGCGTCGTGACACCACCGGTGTTGACCTCGATCCCGGTGAACTGCTTCGTCTCGTACCCGACGAACGACGCCTGCACGGTGTAGTCCCCCGCGCGGAGCCCTTCGATGGCGTACTCGCCGTCGAAGTTCGTCGCCGCGCCGCGGCTGGTGCCGAGGACGAGGACGTTGACGCCGGGCAGGCTCTCGCCCGTGTCGGAGTCGGTGACGGTGCCGACGAGGCGGCCCTGCGCCGCGGCGATCGAGACCGAGCAGGCGAGGAGCGGGAGAACGAGCGCGAGGCGCAGCGCGAAACGCATGGGCGGTGGGGAGAGAGTCAAAGCGGGATTACCGGGGGAAGTCGAGGGCGTCGAGGATCAACTTCACGGCCTCGATCGGGGCGTCGGCGTCGCCGTCGGTCCCGACGAGGTACGGCCCGCCGTTGAGCTCGCGCACGAGCGGGACGGCGAGGAGGGCGACGCGGCTGTCGCCGCGGAGCGAGGCCAGCGCCGAGGGGCCGGGCCACGGCACGTTGACGTTGCCCTCGTCGAGCTGGCCCGTCAGCTCGCCGGTGTAGAGCGTGCGCGCGCCAGCGCTGACCGGGTAGCCGAAGAGCGGGATCGCCCGCGTCGCTTCCAGCGGCGGCAGCGTCGTGCCGCTCGGGAGCGCGTCGGCCGGGCTGAGCTCCGCCCGCGGGTCGAGCGTCATCGCCTGGGCGTACTCCTCGTACTCGCTCCCCGGCCCGAAGTCGAGCAGGCCGGCGAGCGGGAGCACGGCGAGCGCGCTGTTACCGAGGTTGTCCTCGGGCACGGACGGCAGCCCGACGGGGACGTTCACGAAGAGGCTCCCGCCCCGGTCGAAGAAGTCGTCGAGGAAGCCCGCGACGAGCGGGAGGTTGTTACCGACCGCCCGGTTTGTAGCGTTGAGCGAGACCCAGTAGATATAGTCCCAGAAGTCCAGCGTGGCGCGGAGCGTCGGGTCCGGGTTCGACGGGAGGTTGTCGCTGTAAGCCAGCACCTGCGTCGAGCCCTCTTGGAACGGCTCGGCGAGGTACCACTCGTCGTAGTTCCCGGCGCCCGCGTACTCGTCGAGGATCCGGCGGTGGTACGGAAGCACGAGGTAGTTCCGGCTCTTCCGGTAGTCGTTGACGAGGAGGATCGGGCTCGTCACGCGCTGCACGAACCACGTCTCGCCCGCGTCGGGGTCCGGGTTGGGATACACCGCCGTCTCGCTCCGAAACTCGGCCGCGTCGACGGCGCGGAGGTAGATCGTGTTCACCGCGTCGGTCCGCAGCCCGGGCACGCTAAACTCCGACGGGACGCCGCTGCGGCCGAGGAGCAGGCGCGCCTCGGTCTCCGCCGCGCCGGGGTCCTCGGCGACGAGCGTGATGAAGTCGACATCCGCCGGGAGGCGGACGAAGCCCGCGGTCGTGTCGTTGAGCGCGACTTCGATGGCGGCGAGGTTAATCACGCCGTCGAGGTCGTCCGCCGAGAAGGCGAACGAGGCGGCAGGCCACGTCGTGTCCGGCGGCGCCTCGGCGGAGCTGATGCGCAGCGTCGGCGGGGAGTTGCGGACGGGGAAGACCGTCCGCGCGGGCGTCGGGTCCGTGAGCCCCTCGTTGTCGATCGCGCGGACCTCGAAGGCCACGTTCGCGATCGGGGAGCCCGGCGGGATCGGGAGGAGCACGAGCGAGTCGCGCCGCGTCGTCCGCGCCCACCCCTCGGCGTCGCCGATCGTCCCGGTCTGCGCTTCATCGTAGAACCGGATCTCGAACGCCTCGACGAACCCGTCGGGGTCGGTGCCGGCCCAGTTCACCTCGACGAGGCTCGTGAACCGCTGGTCCTCGTCGAGCACGTCGGTGAGGTCGGAGACGCGGACGGCGAGCTCGGTGTCGGGCGGCTGGTTCGCGTTCATGTCGCCCGAGATGCCGCCGTCGCACGCGGCGAGGAGGGCGGGCGTGGCGAGGAGCCCGAGGCAGAGCAGGAAGACCTTGAGTCGGTACATCGGTTGGGCGTTGAGGAAGAGCGCGAGGGGCCGGGTCTGGGCAGACCCGGCCCCTCATCGGCTCTAGGGGGGATTACTTGACGAGCGTCATGCGGCCGGTGAGGACCACGTCGCCCGCGGTAAGGCGGTAGACGTAAACGCCAGCGGCGAGGCCGCCCGCGTCGAAGTCTGCCTCGTAGCGGTCCGCCGCAAGCGTGCCGTCGACGAGCACCGCGACCTCACGGCCGAGCACGTCGTAGACCACGAGCGAGACGGGGCCGGCCTCGCCGACCTCGAACGCGATCTTCGTCGCGGACGAGAACGGGTTCGGGAACGCGCGGTCGAGCGCGAAGCCGGCTGCCAGCGCGTCGCTCTCGGCGTCGACCGTGATCATGATGTCATCCGCGCTCTCCGGCAGCAGCTTGTAGTTGCCGAAGGAGAAGGTCCAGATCCCCTGGATCGCACCGACCATCATCCCGTCGTCGAACGTGTCGATGTTGAACCCGCAGTCGATGGCGTCGGAGGCGTCGTCGGCGCGGATGGCATTCGCCTCCGTGCCGTCCGAGGAGAACGCCCACTCGCCGAAGCCGGCCCCTTCGGGGCAGCCCGTGCTGGTAGCGCCCGGGTCAGCGTTCTCCTGCGTAATCGTGACGTTCACGAAGCGAAGCGCCATACCCTCGTGGGCTTCCGCCGTCGCGTCGTCCTGCGCGAGCACGCCCGTCGGGACGACCTTGTAAGCGTAGGGATCGCCGCTCGAGGTCACAGTCAGCGTGGCGTCCTGAAGCTCAGTCACGCCGAAGTTCTCGGCGATCGTCGCTTCGGAGACCGAGACGCGGTCGCCGGGCTGGAGCCCGAGGCCCGCGATGTCGACCGTGACCTCGACGAAGATGCCGGTCCACGGGGCGAGCGTCTCGTTGTCCTGGATCGTGAGGAAGCCCGAGGTCTCGACGTCGCTCATCACGATGCCCTGGAGGGCGATGTTCGTCGTCGTGATGCCGGCGAACGGGCTGGCGCCGGGGCCGCCGTCCGCGGTGAGTTGGATGTCCTCGATGCGCTGGATGCCGTTGAAGAGCACGCGGTACGTCCTGGCGGGGCTCGTCGACGAGTCGCCGTCGGTGTCCGTCGCGGTGATGGAGTACGTCACGAACGCGCCGTCGGCGACGGCGGGGACCTGGCCACTAAAGACGCCGGAGCCGTCGTCGGTGAGCGTCACGTCGCCGGAGGCGCCGTCCGTCGACTCGTACGAGAGCACGACGCTGGCAACCGGAGCGGAGCCCTGCGTCACGCCGACGGAGATCGTCACCGGCGCGTCGCCGGGCACGTCGTCGGGACCCTGGATCGCGCCGAAGACCGGCGGCGACTCGAGCGACTGGAGGTCGTCGTCTGTCCACGGCGCGACGGTAAACGCGGCGGCACCGGGCTCGATGTCGTTATCGAAGTCGAACGTCGGGAAGCTGACGAAGCCCTGGACCTGGATGACGGCGCCCGTGGACGGCGGCACGAACGGGTCCTCGGGGGAGCGCGTCGCGTAGGGCGGGTTGGGGTAGCCCGGCCCGCCGTTGCGGTCGTTGCGGTAGCGGAGCGAGATGTCGTCGGAGTTCACCACGGCGCTCGCGCCTGAGGAGCGCCACTGGAAGTTCGGGCGGCCCGCGTCGGCGGCCACGCTCGCCTCAACGACGGCTTCGTCGAAGAAAACGTACTCGTTGTTGTAGACGTTGAAGTTCGTCCAGTTGGCCTGGTAGAGGTCGTTGCCGTCACCGTCCTGCCCGACGACCCGGTTGAGGTCGTCCGTCGAGACCGCGATCGGCTCGACGATCGCGTCCGGCAGGCCGAGGCTCTGGTACGTCCCGACGAGCTCGAACACGCTCGGGCTGATCTGGACCGTCGTCCCGAACGGGTCGACCGTGCCGATGATGTCGTAAACGGAGCCGGGTACCATCGTGAGCACGGAGGCCGAGCCGTCGACGATCTGGATCGTCATGCCGGCGTAGCCCTCGGAGTTCGCCGTGGTGTCGCGGACGAAGACGTGGACGCGGCCCGGCGTGTTCGTCGCGTCGACCCACGAGGCGTTGCCGGAGTTGAAGGGGTCCGTGAGCACGACGGCCGTGAAGAGCACTTCCTGCCCGTCGAGCGGAAAGGTGATGTTGTCGTCCACATCGGCCTGCGTCGCGTCGATGCCGAGCGCCTGAAGCGTGGCGAGGTTCTCGGTGGGGACGCTGTTGATCTCACGGATCGTCACCTCGGTCTGCGCCGCCGCCGTCTGAACGAAGGGGACGAGCATCGCCACGAGGGCGAGCAATCGGGTAGCGGTTTTCATGGTCGGAGTCGGATTGTGGACGGAGGAATAGGAAGCGCGCCGGAGCGCGAGGAGCAGGGGTGCGGAAGCTAGCGGATGACGACAAACTTGCCGGTCTGCGTGTCGCCGGTGTCGAGGTCGCGGACGGAGAAGAGGTAGAGGCCGCCGGCGATCTGGAGGCCGTTCTCGGAGAGGATGTCCCACGCGTATTCGCCGCCGGCCGTCACGCGGTTGTCGCCGCTGAGCGCGGTGTACCAGCCGATGTCGCTGCCGGTGCGCTCCCCCGCGTCGTGCTGCATCTCGGCGACGATCTCGCCGGCGACGGTGTAGACGCGGATCTCGGCGCGGGCCGGGAGGCCGGAGAAGTAGAGCTTGCGGGCGACATTCCCGCTGCCGGTGTCGGCATCCCACGCGGCCTGCACGCGGTACGGGTTGGGGTAAACGACGGGCGTCGGGCGGTCGCTCCCCGTCACGGCGTCGGCACCGGGGAAGACGCGGACGGCGTTCGTCGCGCGGCTCGACTCGAACGTGGGCAGCCCGGCGGCGAGGTCGCCCTCGTCGAAGGCGGTCACGGCGAAGCCGTACTGCCACCCGCTGAGCAAGCCCTCGGCGACGTAGCGGTACGCGTAGCTCCGGGGGTCACCGGGGAACGTCACGGGCGCATCGAGGCGGATCGCGTCGAAGCCGGTGTTGAAGCCAACCTCGTTGCCGGCGGCGTCGTACTGCGCGAGGAGGTCGGCCTCGCCGAAGAGGTTGCCGTCGCGGTCGTCACCCGGATCGGTGCGGTAGATGCGGTAGCCCTCGAAGTCGCGGCGGCCGGTGATGGGGTCGACGCTGTCCTCAGAGGCCGTGTCCCAGTAGAGGATCGCGCGGCCCTGCTCGACCTCGACGCGGAGGCCGGGCGACGCCGGCGGCTCGGGGATGAGGTAGCGGTCGAGCTCGCCGTTGTCGTTGACGTCCTCGCCGGGGTCGAGCACGCCGTTGTAGTTGAAGTCCTCGCCGGTGTAGGTCCGCTGCGCCCAGAACACGTTGTTGCGCAGAAGCGCCCGGCTCTCTTCGGTGTCGACGGAGCGGTTACCGAGCCCCTGGAAGGCGGGGGGCTTGAGCGCGGTGACGAACGCCCACGTGACGGTGATCGTGCCGCCCGGCGCGACGCGGGGGAACGGCCCGACGGAGAACGCGCTGATCCAGTTGCCCTCCGACGTGAGGCCGTCGGTGGCGAGGCGCTCGCGAAGCGGGACGGCGTCGCCGGGGAGCGGCTCACTGAGCGGGGTCGGCGTCGTCATCCGCTCGTAGCGCTCGAGGTCGTTCTGCGGGCGGTTGAGGACGCCGGTACCGGAGAACTTCCACCAGCGGGGGTTGGCGCGGGGCGCGGGGTAGCCGAGCGCGCGGTACTCCTCCTGCAAGAAGGGGTGGAAGAAGCGCGTGCCGTCGCTCGGGTCGTCCCACTCGGCACCGAGGAAGGTGATGGCGCCGTACGTGTTGAGGCTCTCCTCGTCGCCGCCGGCGTTCCACGCGTACGAGACGAACTGGCTGTCGGGCGCGGCGTCGACGAGCGTGCCGTCGTCAGCGTACTCGGGATAGCCGAGGAAGCCGCGCGCGCCCTTGTTGAAGAACGCGCTGCCCTGATCGCCCGACGTGATGATGTTGCGGACGACGAGGTCGTCCCACATCCCGACCCACACCGAATCCCACGGCTGGTCGGAGATGTTCGTGATCTCGTGCTCGACGATGACGAAGTACTCGGTGAAGGGGAAGCTCCACGCGTAGCTCCGGCTCTCGACCGACATCCCGAGCTGGCCCGCCGGGTCCGGCGTCGGCGTGAACGTGCCCGGCACCACGCTCGCCGTGTCGACGAAGGTCGAGATGAAGTCTTGCTGGCTGATGGCGAGGGGCGAGAACGCGGGGTCGGTCGGGAGCGAGGACTGGCGGCGGATGAGGCTGGCCTGCGTCGTCTCGTAGCCCGTAGAGCCGGGCTGGTAGCCGGCCGAGCTCGTCACGGCCGCCGTGCGGACGGTGAGGAGCCCATCGGCGCGGCGAGCACCGACCCAGAGCCCGGCCTCGAAGAGGTGTTCGATCCCGCTCTCGAGCGGGTATTCCATCGACGGGTCGCCGGAGCCGGCGGTGCCGCGGACGGCGGGGTTGCCGTAGAACCCGGCGTTCGAGACCGTGAACCCGAGGTTGCCGATGTCGTGCGTGGCCTCCTCGAACGGCTGCGCCTGCGCGGGAACAGCCCCGAGGAGGAGGAGCACAGCGACGGACACGCGAAGGAGAACCGGACCAACCCGGCGGAGCACAGAGCGCAAAGCGGACATGCAGAAGGTGGGAGTCGGGACGCGGAAGGGTGGAGACGGGGCTCACGCATCGCCAACATACACCCCGCCTGCACCCAGAGAAAGCCGGCACAGCGGCTTAACTGAGGATTAACGTCGAGGGGACGCCCCGGTGCCCTCCCGCTCCGCCCGGCGCGTATGGACATAGTCGGAAACGTGCGGCCCGTAGGGCACGAGGAATGGCCCCAGATGATCGGCCCCGCGCACGGTACTCCGGCAGTTCGCCGCACCGCACGTGCACGGGAAGTCCGGCATCGTCTCGCCGTAGAACGTGGCGTAGTCGAGCGTGACCTCCTCCCCCGCCGCGATCGGCCGCCGCGCGACGACGTCGAGCCCGTCGAGCCACGCCGTCGGGTCGCAGCTGTGGTTGACGGGCCGCCATTCCTCCGGGTCGTCGCTCCACATCACCCAGACCTCGTCGGTGAGCGGCCACGCGTAGCGGGCGAACCAGTCCTTCCGCCGCTCGTCCCAGTGCCGCTCGACGTGGCTCCGCGTGACGAGCACATGCGGCTGCTCCTCGTAGTGCTGCACCGTCTTGCCTTCGGCGATGGGCTCGGTGGCGAACGTGCCGTAGTCGCCGCCGGGGCGTTCGCGGACCTCCCACGGCTCATGCCCGCGCCGGTGCCGCGCGAGCGCCGCCGCGAGGATTTGGGCGACGAAGCCGCGATGGCCGGCTTCGTCGTGCTGGAGGATGAGGTCGGCGCTGCCGGGGTCGGAGGGCGGGTAGAAAATCGCGCAGTTCGGGTTGATCTCCAGCAGGTACACCTCGCCCGCCGCGTCGACGCGGAAGTCGCACCGCCCGTAGCTCACGCCGCCGAGGCCGACGAACACGCGCCGCGCCGCCTCTTTCAGCCGCTCGGCGAGGGCGTCGTCGGCGCAGGGGCGGGCGTGCATGCCGTGGTAATCCACCCACTTCAGGTGGTAGTGCTTGAACGTCTCGCCTTCGGGGAAGCTGAACTCGATCGGGACGTAGGCCGTCGGCTGCTCCGCATCGTCGGGGTTCTCGGCGACGAGCACGGTGAACTCGCGGCCCTCGACGAACTCCTCGACGAGCGCCCCGCCGTACGTCTCCATCATCCGTTCGACCTGCTCGCGCAGCGCCTCGGCCGTTTCGACGCGGGAGTCGCGCGTGAGCCCGATGCTGCTGTAGCTGTTCGGGTGCTTGACGATGAGCGGGAACCGCAGCGTCTCGGCCCGCACCACATCGTCCAGCCGCCGGACCATTACCGATGCAGGCGCGGCGATGCCCCACGCCCGTGCTACGCGCTTCATCGCCTCGCGCGACGGCTCGTAAAAGCGGGAGTCCGCGCCAGTGAACGGGAGGTCCAGCCGCTCCAGCGCCTGCACGACCTCGATCCCCGGCTGGTCCGCGTCCCACGCGCCGTCGCACAGGTTGAGGAAGACGTCGTACCCCTCCCGCGCGAGGGCGATGAGCTGCGGCACGGCCGTCTTCTTCGTGAGGTACACGAGGTCCGCCTCGTGCCCGTCGAGGTAGACCGTCGGGTCGTACGGGATGTCGTCGGCCGCGAGCGGCTGCTCGGAATCCTCGACGTGGTAACAGAGCACGCAGACGCGCATCGAAAAGAGTGGTTGGATAGCAGGAACGCGAAGTCTACGCCACGTCAGCAATCCTGCGCCGCGTCGGAGTCCACGTCCCCCCTCCTTTGAGGAGGGGGACAGGGGGAGGTCCTCAACGGCACCCCCTCAATGCTCCCCCCGTCGCTCTTCCAGCACGAAGCGGATCGCATCGATTACAGTCTCGGGCTGCTCGAACACGAGCCGGTTCTCGAAACGCAGCACGCGGACACCCCGCGTGCGCAAAAACGCCTCTCGCTCCGCGTCATACTCCCTCCGCGCAGGACCCTCGTGGCTCGCCCCGTCGAGTTCGACGGCGAGTCCGAACTCAGCGCAGTAAAAGTCGAGTACGAAATGCCCGATGCTATGCTGGCGTCGGAACCGAACACCGTCGAGTTGGCCGCGACGGAGCATTTGCCACAGCGCACGCTCGGCCGGGGTCGCGCGGCGGCGGAGCGTGCGGCGGACGGGCTTCAAGCGCTTGAGATTGTCGTAGAATCGCTTGCGGGCCATGTGCGGTGTGGCAGATGTAGCGGACCTCCCCCTGCCCCCCTCCTCCGAGGAGGGGGGACGTGGACTCTAACGTCTCACCTTGGACGAAGGGTGTAGGAGTGTGTACGTGTGGGAGTGGCTCGAACCTGACGTGGGAAGCACTCCCGAACGCCCGTACACACTCTATGCTACCCCTCGGTCTCGCCCGCCGTCCGCTTCGGACCGACGCTGTGCTCGATGAGGTCGAGGATGCGGTGGAGCTTGTCGGCCCACGACGTGGGCTCGGTGTAGCCGTGCGGCTCGACGGGCGCGATCGCCAGCTCCCAGTCGCGCTTGCCGAGTTCAATCAGGCGCTGGCTGAGGCGGAAGATGTCCTGCGGCTGCACGTTGTCGTCGATGAGCCCATGCGTGATCAGCAACGGGTCCTCCAGCCCGGCGGCGAAGTTGATCGGCGAGGAGCGGGCGAAGGCGAGGGAGTCCTGCGTCGGCGTGTTGAGGATGTTGGCGGTGTAGGTGTGGTTGTAGTGCGCCCAGTCCGTCACGGAGCGGAGCGCGGCACCGCCGCCGAAGTGCTCGGGCTCCGTGAAGAGCGCCATCAGCGTGAGGAAGCCACCGTACGAGCCGCCGTAGATCGCCACGCGCTCCCCGTCGATCCCGAACTCCTCGCCGACCCACTCGGAAGCGTTGACGTAGTCCTGCAGGTCGCGCCCGCCCATGTGTCGGTAGATCGCCGTACGCCAGTCGCGGCCGTACCCTGCCGAGCCGCGGTAGTCGATGTCGAGCACGAGGTAGCCAGCGTCGGCGAGGAGGTTGTGGAACTGGTACTCGCGGAAGTAGCTGCTCCACCAGCGGTGGACGTTCTGGAGGTAGCCCGCGCCGTGGACGAAGAAGACGGCCGCGCCGTTCGGGTTCTCGGGCCGGTAGATCCGCGCGGGCACCGCGGCGCCATCGCTCGCGGGGATCGTGACGATCTCGGCCTCGCGCCACGGGTACGCCCGCCACGCCTCCGTCGTCGACTGCGTCACCTGCCGCACCGGCGGCTGCCGCCCCTCCGGCGTCTCCCCGACGAGCGGCGGCTCGACGAAGACTTCGGGCGGGCGGGTGCTCTCGGAATGGAGGATCGCGAGCCACTCCTCGTCCGGCCCGAGCGCGGCGTCGTTGCGGCCGACCATCCGCGTCAGCCGATCGCGTTCACCCCCACCAACGGGCATCCGGTCGTAGTGCCACTCGAACGGCGAGCCCTCGCTGCTGCCGAAGTACCACCAGTCGCCGCCGCGCGAGAGCCGCACGTCCTCGACCTCGAAGTCGCCGCTCGTGACCTGGCGCGTCGCGCCCGTCGCCACGTCGACGGTGTAGAGGTGGCTGTAGCCGGAGGCCTCGCTCTGGAACCAGAACGTCTTCCCGTCGGGCAGCCAGCCGACGCTCGACGTGCCGCCCCACCACGAGATGCCGGGGCCGGCGACCCACGCCTCGTCGCGCTGCCGGTCGAGGCTCGTGACGGCGCCCGTCGCGGGGTCGAGCCGGGCGATCCAGCGGTCTTTGTTGTCGTACGTCCGCACGTCGAGCACGGCCCACTGGCCGTCAGGACTCCAGTACGGCCCAAACGCGAGGAACGTCCGCGAGGAGTCCGCCGTCTCGCCGCGCTCACGCGCGTAGTCCGGCGCGTCGAACGCCCCCGGCAACGTGCTCAGGTCGACGGCGAACGTCGTGTCCCGTTCGAGGTCCTGCACGTAGAGCGTCTGCGTGTCACCCGCCGCGCCGACTTTCGGGCGGGCCTTCATCTCCTCGGCGTAGCCGGAGCGTGTCACGTAGTCGGTCATGCTCGTCTGCGTCGGCTTCGCCTCGGTGGCGAGGACGAAGGTGACGAACCGCTCGTTGGGGCTGAGCTGGAGCTGCTGGACGTTTTGGTCCCCGATGTAAAACGTCGGCGGCAGCGCGCGCGTGGCCTCTTCCCGTTCCTGCGCCGCGTCGCGAAGCGAGTCCTTACGCGCGGCCTCGCGTAGCACGTCGAAGAGGTCGAGTTGCTGGCGTTGGAGGAAAGCATCCTGCGCGCTGGACTCGGCGTCTTTCGGCTCGTCCCCCTCACGTAGGTCGGTGTGCTGGCGGACGAGTGCGGTCCCGAGGTCGAGCGAGTACACCTCGCCATCCCTCGTGAAGACGACGCGCTGCCCGTCGGGCGAGAAGCGTGGGTTCGATTCGCGCTCGCGCGTGTCGGTGAGCCGCCGGAGCGTGCCGGTGTCGAGGTTGTAGAGCTGCACGTCGCCGTCGCGGGCGAACACGCGTTGCGAGAAGTCGGCGTCGTAGGCGAGCCGGTCGGCGTGCCAGCCGGCGAAGCGCGGCGGGAGGGCGCGGCGCACGGCGGCGGGCACCTGCTCGGGCTCGGCGTCGCCCGGCCGGACGCGGTAGAGCGAGTCGGCCGGGAACTGCCCCTGCGGGTTCCACGCGAAGTAGACGTAGTCCCCGGCGTCGGTCCAGTGCACGCCCGACGGCCACGCGCCGATCCACATCTCGGGGTCCTGCGTGATCTGCTCGATGGTGAGCGGCGGACGCTCGGCCTCCTGCGCGGCGACGGGGACGGAGAGGAGTGCGGCGAGGCCGACGAGGACGAGCGGGCGGAGCGGCATGGGCAGAGGCGTAGACCGGGGAACGTGCGGCGGAAAATACGCGCCGTCGCCGTCACGCGCTGCCGTCACGCACCGCCGATGCGGAGCCGGTCGGGCACGTCGTTGCGCTGCGGCTCGGGGTTGACGAGGCCGCCAGTGAGCGGGAGTTCAAACGCCGTCACGAACGGAGCGACGACGGAGAAGAAGAACTCCTGCTGGAACTCGACGAAGTCCTCGGCAAACCGGCCCTTCTCGTCGAGGTGCCCGAGGATGTCGACGTAGAACGTGCGGGGCCAGTCCGGGAAGCGCTCCTGCGCCTCACGGAGGAGGGCGACGACGTCCTGCGCGGCGCGCTCGAACGGGTGGTCCGGCTCCACGATGTGGTAGAGCGAGACCGTGTTGTCGAAGTTCATCGAGAGGCCGGGGGCCTCGGGCTTCTTGTAGTCCGGGACGAGCACGAGCGCGACGGTAGGCTGACAGAGCGGAGCCCCAAATTAGGGGCCGGTCCACTGGCGGCGCGGCGAGGAATCTGAAAAGAACCCGCGCCGCGCGGCCTCATCGAATCGGAGCCCTCACCGCAGCAGCGTGACCCGCTGCGCGAAGCTCCCGCTCGCGCTCTCCAACCGCACGACGTAGACGCCGGCCGGGAGCGCGCCCGCCGCCAGTCGCACCGCCTGTGCCTCGGCCGTCGCCGGCCCGTCGTGGAGCACGGCCACCTCGCGCCCGAGCACGTCGTAGACGGCGACGCGGGCGGGCCCGGCCTCGGCGAGGGCGAACGTCAGCGCGGTCTCGGCGCGGAACGGGTTCGGCCCCGCCAGCCGCAACGAAGCCTCGCGCTCCGGCACTGCGCCCGGTTCCGTCGCGACCGCCGCGCGAGCGAGCCGATAGACCGACCCGAGATACCCGAGCACGTAGAGTTCGCCGTCGGCCCCTTCGCCGAACGAGGAAAGCAGGAAGTCCGCATCCAGCAACTCTGTGTTCGCGACGGCCCCGCTCACGGGGTCGACGGCCAGCGACCAGACCTTTCCGCTGATGAAATCGCCGTAGATGTACGTCCCGACCAGCTCCGGCAGGGCCGTCCCGCGGTAGACGTAGCCGCCCGTCACCGAGCGCCCATCGCTCCGGTCGTACTCCCACACGGGCAACATGAGGCCCTCCATCGAGCAGTCCGTCCTCGGGTTGTAGCAGTGCAGCGCTTCCATCACGTCCCACCCGTAGTTGCCGCCGAGCACGACGCGGCTTACCTCCTCGTAGCTGTCCTGCCCGACATCGCCGAGCCACAGATCGCCCGTCTCCGCGTCGAAGGACATGCGCCACGGGCTGCGGAAGCCGTAGGCGTAGATCTCGTCGCGCTCCGGCCCATCGCTGCCGGCAAACGGGTTATCGGGCGGGATGCCGTAGGGCAAGCCGGGGTCCGGGTTGTCCACGTCGATGCGGAGGACGGAGCCGAGGAGGGTCGTGGGGTCCTGCCCGTTGACGGCCTGCGTCGCGCTGTTGCCCCCGTCGCCGAGTGGGAGGTAGAGGTAGCCATCGGGGCCGAACGCGATGCTTCCGCCGTTGTGGTTGAACTCCGGCTGCGCGACTTCGAGCAGCACCTCCTCGCTCGACGGATCGGCCACCGGCGGGTCATCCGCCGACCGGCTGAAGCGAGAGAACACGGTGCGGCGCGTCGCCCCCGTTCCGGCCACGTACCCGACGAAGACGTAGCCGTTGTCGGCGTAGTCGGGATGGAAGGCGAACCCCATGATTCCCCCCTCCAGGTTGCCCTCTCCGACGCGGTCCCGGATGTCGAGGTAGATCCCGAGCGGGCGCTCCCCTTCGATCACGCGGATCGCCCCGCGCTGTTCGGCGACGTAGATCCGCCCGGCCTCGTCATGCCGGAGATCCGTGATGGGCCTGAAGTTGACGCCGGTAAACACCTCCTCCAGCGTCACCTGCGCCGTCGCTGCGGGCGCGGCGATGCAGAGCAGGATGATCGAGAACAGGAGGCGGAACGTGGGGGCGAAAGGGCGCATCGTATGCGTCGTGGAGTGGGTTCGGTCGGAGGCGGGGCAGTCAGCGGGGCGGTCAGCGGACGAGCATCACTTTCAGCGTGTGCTCGGCGCTGCCGGACGTCAGCCGCACGACGTAGAGGCCGGCCGGGAGCGCACCCGCCGCCAGCCGCACCGCCTGCGCCTCGGCCGTCGCCGGCCCGTCGTGGAGCACGGCCACCTCGCGCCCGAGCACGTCGTAGACGGCGACGCGGGCGGGCCCGGCCTCGGCGAGGGCGAACGTCAGCGCGGTCTCGCCGCGGAACGGATTCGGCCCCGCCAGCCGCAGCGAAGCCTCGTCACGCTCCGGCACCCCGACGGTGTCCGACGTGCCCTCCTGGAAGAAGCGGTAGACGCGGCCGTTCTGACGGACGAAGTAGAGCTCGCCGGCCGCATCTTCACCAAAGGAAGTGAGCGTGCTGAAGGTGCCGACAGCGAGCGCCTCATTCGTCACCGGACGGCCCGAATCGTCGAGCGCCCAGAGCTGCCCGCTGCAGTAGTCGCCGTAGATGTAGCGCCCTTCGAGCGCGGGCACGTCGCTGCCTCGGTAGACGTAGCCGCCGGTGACGGAGCAGTGGGGCGATCCGGACTGGCTGCTGTACACCCACGCGGGGAACGTGAGGCCCTCGGGATCGCACGGCCCGTCGAAGCAGGCGTTGCCCTCGTACGTATTCCAGCCGTAGTTGCCGCCGTCTTCCATCCGATCTACCTCCTCCCACGCGCCCTGGCCGACGTCGGCGATCCAGCCCTCGCCGGTCTCGCGGTCGAAGGAGAAGCGCCACGGGTTGCGGAGGCCCCAGGCGTAGATCTCGTCGCACGAGCCGCCCGGCCCGTCGGCGATCGCGTTCGGCGGAACGGTGTAGTTCGCGCCCGGGCCGCCGCAGTCGGGCGCAGTGCCGCCGCCGTCGACGTCGAGGCGGAGGATGGCGCCGAGGAGCGTCGTGGGGTCCTGCCCGTTCTCTTCCGGGTCGCCGCCGGAGCCGCCGTCGCCGAAGGAGGCGTAGAGGTAGCCGTCGGGCCCGAAGGCGAGGCCGCCGCCGTTGTGGTTGCTGAACGGCTGCGCGATGTCGAGCAGGACCAGCTCGCTATCGGGGTCGCCCTGCTGCGGGTTCGCCGTCGAACGGGAGAACCGCGAGACGCGCGAGCGCAGCGGGCTCGCCACCGTGTAGTTGACGTAGAAGTACCCGTTCGTCTCGTAGTCCGGGTGGAACGCGAGCCCGAGCAGCCCCGTCTCGCCGCCGCTCGTGACGCGGTCATCGATGTCGAGGAAGACGCTCGTCGTGCTCACGTCGGGGTCGTTGTCGAAGACGCGGATGACGCCGCGCTGCTCGACGACGTAGAGGAGGTCCGGGTTCACCGGGTCGTGCTCGACGCCGACCGGGCTGCTGAAGGTGAGGTTGGGAAAGGCGAGGTCCGCGCTGAGTTGGGCGGATGCGGGGGCCGCGAAGGCGAGGAGGAGCGCGGCGAAGAGGAGGGGGCGCATGACGGACGGGGTCGTGGTGGGCGATGCGGGGCCGATATATACTAAAAAACGGCGCAGCTTGGAAGGCGGATCGGCACCACCCGAGCAGATGGGAACGCCTGTGCGAGCGGCCGGCCGGACAGGAGGCACGATGGCCCGGCGCCTCGTCGTTGATGTAGCTTCCGCCCTTTCCCGTTCGCCTTCCCCTCCCCGATGCGGTCCCTCCTCTTCCTGCTGCTCGCCGGGGCGTGCGCGTGCACGCTCGGCGCCTGCGCGTCCACCGCCGATCCGCCGGCTCTCCCTCCCGTCCCCGAGCGCGTGACGGCGTGGGAGGCGTGGCGCGCGGCGAAGGACTCGCTCTTCCGCAGCCCGGCCACCCCGCTGCTGCCCACGCAGCAGGGCGCGTTCCGCGGGCTCCCGTACTTCGACTACGACTCGACGCTCGCCTTCGCCGTCACGCTCGACCCGACGCTCCAGCGCGACACCCTCCGCATGGCGACCTCCACCGGCGAGCCGCGCGACTACGTCCGCTTCGGCTCGTTCTCGTTCCCCTTCGATGGCCGCCGCCACCGCCTCGCCGTCTTCCAACCGCTCGACCCGAACGAGCGCCGCCTCTTCCTCCCCTTCGCCGACGCCACGAGCGGCGGCGCTACCTACAGCGCCGGCCGCTACCTCGACTTCGACCCGGCACCGGACGGGCGCTACGTGCTGGACTTCAACTACGCCTACAGCCCGTACTGCGCTTACAACCCGAGCTACAGCTGCCCGCTACCGCCGCCCGAGAACAGGCTGCCCATCGCCGTCCGCGCGGGCGAACGGAACGCGACATCGGCCTGAACCGGGCGGCTTCCCCGTCAGCGGTCACGCTCACCCGTCGTCGTCGTCGTCGTCGTCGTCATCATCGTCGTCGTCATCGTCGTTCCGACGTCGGTCGTCGTAGCGCCCTCGGTCATTGTCGCGGTGTCCCCGGCGGCGGGCGCGGTCGTCACGGCGGGCTGAGCGCTCGAGGTCGCGGGTGATCTCTCGGTAGACCCGGCGCTGCCGGCGGTCGAGTTCACGCTCGATGCGCTTATCGGCGTCGCGCCACCAATCCCGCGTGCTGCGCTCGGCGGCGCGGCGCGGGAAGGGATAGGCCCGGTCCCGATCCCGCGAGCGGACGCGGCGAACGCGGTCGTAGGCACGGTCGGTGAGGAGCTGCGTAATGCGCTGCTCCTGCCGCCGATCCAATCGGAGGGCGCGGTCGAGCGAGCGGACGTAGCGGTTGGCATCCTGGGAAACGCGCGAGTAGATGACCCGCTCGGCCCGCGTCGAGGTTCCACGGGTGTCGGGGTAGCGGCGGTCGTTCCGGGTGGTCTGGGTCCCGAGCGGCACACAACCGGCGGCGATCAGGCTGATGCCGACGAGGAGCAGCAGGGAGAGGGTCGAGCGAGATGTGGGAGTAGTCATGAGGCGGACAGCGATATGTGGCGGGTGGGGTGGTGGAGCCTCCACGCAACGAGCCGCACGAACGCTCTCCGAAGTCACACCCCGCCTACGCTTCGTGGGGAGCGTCCGGCACCTCGCCCCCCTCGTCCAACGCCGCCTCGACAGGCTGCACCGACTCGGCGGGCTGCGCTAGCGACTCCGGGAGTTCCGGCTCCACCGTGAGCGTCACAAACTCCGGTTCGTCGGACACGGTAAGCGCGAACGGACCGAGGCGGGCGGGGTCTCCCCCGGCGGCGGCCACGTACGCGCCGAGCGACTCCTCGGACCACGTCGGGCCGGGGATGCCAAAGAAGCGGTGGAGTTGGCCGAGCGTGGCGTCGGTGTGGAAGGCGAGCTGGAAGCCCGGCCGCAGCGGCGGCGTCTCCGCGTACGGGTCGAAGAGCCGATCCATCACCGGCTTGAGCCGGCGGCGCAGCGTGACGAAGACGTGGTCGCCCGGCCGCAGCCGCGTCGCCCCGCGCGGCATGATCACCTCCGTGCCGCGCACCACGAGCGTCACCACCACGCCGTCGGGCATCGAGAGATTCCGCAGCTCCTGCCCGGCCACGCGCGCCGACGGCGCCACGGTGTACTCGACGATCTCGCCATCCACGTGCCGCAGCGCGTTGATCTCGACCGTGAGCGGCGGCTCGGGGTCGGAGGGCTGCACCAGGCCCAGCCGCCGCGCCACGTTCGGGAGCGACCACCCCTGCGTCACGGCCGAGACGAGCACGACGAAGAAGACGACGTCGAAGAGGAGCGCGCTCCCCTCGATCCCGGCCATCAGCGGGAACGTGGCCAGGGTGATCGGGACGGCTCCTTTCAGCCCGACCCACGAGAGGAACGTCAGCTCGGCCGGGCGGAACCGGAACGGTAGCGCCGAGACTACCACGGCGAGCGGCCGCGCCACCATGATCAGCACGAAGGCGATGAGCAGGCCCTCGCCTGCCACCGCGAGCAGGCGGCTCGGGAAGCTCAGCAGGCCGAGCATCACGAACAGGACGATCTGGCCGAGCCACGCGCCGGCATCGTGGAACAGCCCGATCCCGCGCTTGAACACGAGGTCGCTATTGCCGAACACGATGCCGGCGAGGTAGATGGCGAGGAACCCGCTGCCGCCGAGGACGGCCGCCAGCCCGAAGGCCAGCAGCCCGAAGGCCGTGACGAGGACGGGGTAGAGCCCCGCCGCGTCGAGGTTGATCCGGTTGACGACCCACGCTCCTCCCTTCCCGACGGCGAGCCCCACGCATGCGCCCACGCCGAACTGGAGCACGAACAGCAGGACCAGCGCCCCGGCCGAGTCCGCGCCCCCCGTGATCACCTCGACCAGCCCGAGCGTCAGGAAGATCGCCATCGGGTCGTTGGAGCCACTCTCGATCTCGAGCGTGGCCGAGAGCCGCTCCGGCAGCTTGAGACGGCTGGCGCGGAGCACGGAGAAGACGGCCGCCGCGTCGGTCGAGCCGACGATCCCGCCCAGCAGCATCCCGTGCAGCAGCGGCACCCCGAGCACCCACGCCGCCGCCAGCCCCGTCAGGACGGAGGTCAGCAGCACGCCCACCGTCGCGAGCGAGAGCGCGGGCCGCCACCCCGAGCGCACGGATCCCAGCGAGGTGCGGAGGCCGCCGTCGAAGAGGATGAGCGCGAGGGCGAGGCTCCCGATCGCATTCGCGAGCGCGTAGTCCTCGAAGGCGATGCCGCCCACGCCCTCAGAGCCCGCGAGCATCCCCACGCCGAGGAAGAGCACGAGCACGGGCATGCCGAGGCGCGCGGCGAACTTGCTCGACGCAATCCCGAGCAGGAGCAGCACGCCCCCGGCGAAGATGAGGCTGTTGATGGCGAACATAGCGCCCTTAACGCAAGGCGCTCCGCCAGGTGCCCGCCCCCCTCGTCACCGCCTCTTCCTCGGGCTCCTCGTCGCCCGCGAGGTCACACCGCCCATCGCACAAGAACGGAGGCCGCCGCAGACATCGGTGCGACGGCCTCCAGCTTTCGACGCCCTGCGCGTGCTGATCAGTGGGCGACCACCAGCCGTTTGACTTCATGCTCGCCGTGCCCTTCGAACCTGACGAGGTACAGCCCCGATGCCAGCCGGCCTGTGTTGATCGGGACCGTCCGCCTCGTGCCCGGCCCGACCCGCTCATCGACGAGCGTCAGGACTTCACGGCCCAGCATGTCGTAGACCGACAGCCGGACCTCGCCCGCCTCCGACTCGAAGTATGCCTGCGCCGACCCCGTCGCTGGGTTCGGGAACACCGCCAGCGTGAGGAGGCCATCATCGGTCGGATCACCCTCAGCGCTCGTCGTGCCGGGTCCCGGCGTGATTTTGAAGATCCGGCCGTTGAGGAAGTAGTTAAAGTAGAGCTCCCCGTCGAGGTCTTCGCCGAACGTCGTGACGTTGAACTGATCCGGGAGGAGAAGCTCTGCGCCGGAGCGGTTGGATCGGCTGACGTGCCAGACCTTGAACGACGCGAAGTCAGCGAAGACGTACTGGCCCCGCAGCGCCGGGATGGCCTCACCTCGATAGACGTAGCCACCGGTAATCGAAACGCCTTGCTCGTGGGAGTATGCCCAGACCGGGGGTGTCAGACCGGTCTCGTCGCAGGGTCTCCGGTTGAAGGGGGCACAGACTGGGCCTTCCATGATCGGCCACCCGTAGTTCTGCCCTGCCTCGATCAACTCCACCTCCTCCCACGTGACCTCTCCCACGTTCCCCACCCACACCTCGCCCGTCAGCCGGTCGATCGTCAGCCGCCACGGATTGCGGAGGCCGTAGGCGAAGACCTCCTCTCGCCACCCCTTCTCGTTCCCGACGAACGGGTTGTCCGGCGGGATGCCGTAGTTAAGCCCGTTCGAGGGATTGTCCACATCGAGTCGGAGGACTTTGCCAAGCAGCTTCGTCCGGTCTTGAGCGTTTCCGACCGCATCGTAGAGAACGCCCCCGTCCCCGAGCGGGACGTAGAGATAGCCATCCAGACCAAAGGCGATATCGCCTCCGTGGTGGTTATGAACGTTGCCCGGCGTCTCGATCTCCAGCAGGATCACCTCGCTGTCCACATCTGCCACGAAGGGGTCCTCGGCCGACCGCGAGAACCGTGAGAGGACGATCCGCTCTGGCGCTTCGAGCGTGTATCGAGCGAAGAAATAGCCGTTCTCTGCATAGTCCGGGTGGAACTCGATAGCCAAGAGCCCGCCTGGACTCGCTATGCGCTCGCTGATGTCGAGGAAGACCGACGCCGACGCCACGTCTGGGTCATTGTCCACCACCTTGACGCGCCCACCCCACTCAGCGATGTAAACCTTGTTCGTCCCATCGTCCGGGAAGCGGATGCCGAGGGGAAAGTTGAACGTGACGTTCTCGAAGACCTCCTCGAAAGCCGCGATCTCGTTCTGGCCGAAGGCAGCCTGAGAGAAGCCGACAGCGAATACGCAGAGGCTCAAACTATACGCGAGCAGGAAGCAACGGAGCATGGAGCCGGGTCGTAAAGAGATGCAGCCGGGTCGCAGGGGGAGAAAGTGGGCGCAAGGTACTTTACTGACTGCCCCATCCCAAGCCCTCTGCGCTTCAGCCCTTCTTACGCCACCGCCTCTTCTTCTGGCTCCTCGTCCTCGATCTCGTCGTCGCTCGTGTCGTCGTCGCCCGCGAAGTCGTCGAGGTTGAAGGAGGCGTTGCTGCTCCCGACGACTTCCTCACTTCCCGTGCGCTCCAGCTCTTCGCGGATGAAGCGCGCCGTCGGCGTGTCCTGCTCGGCGAGGTCTTCGGGCGTGCCCGCGAAGAGAATCTGCCCGCCCGCCGCGCCGCCGTCGGGCCCGAGGTCGACGACGTGATCGGCCACCTTCGCCACGTCCGTGTTGTGCTCGATCACGAGAACCGTGTTGCCCTTATTCACGAGCGCCTGCAGCACGTGGAGGAGGTGGCGGATGTCCTCGAAGTGGAGGCCCGTCGTGGGCTCGTCGAGGATATAAACCGTCTGCCCGGTGCCGGGCCGCGAGAGCTCTTTGGAGAGCTTGACGCGCTGTGCCTCGCCGCCGGAGAGCGTCGTCGCCTGCTGCCCGAGGCGGACGTAGCCGAGCCCGACAGCGTCGAGTGTGCGGAGCTTGCGGGCGATGCGCGGCACGGCCTCGAAGAACTCCAGCGCCTCGCTGACGGGCATCGCGAGGACCTCGGCGATGTTCTTCCCCTTGTACCGGATCTCCAGCGTCTCGGTGTTGTAGCGCTTGCCCTTGCACGTCTCGCACTCGACGTAGACGT
Source organism: Rhodothermales bacterium (assembly GCA_039944855.1). Lineage (NCBI taxonomy): Bacteria > Pseudomonadati > Rhodothermota > Rhodothermia > Rhodothermales > Rhodothermales bacterium. The sequence continues at coordinate 110,755 of JBDUXZ010000003.1, forward strand.
CGGGGAGGAAGTTCATCTCCAGCTTCACGATCCCCGCGCCCTTGCACGTCTCGCACCGCCCGCCCTTCGTGTTGAACGAGAACCGGCCCGGCTTGTAGCCGCGGATCTGCGCCTCTGGGAGCTGCGCGAAGAGGTCGCGGATGTACGTGAAGAGGCCGGTGTACGTCGCCGGGTTCGAGCGCGGCGTCCGCCCGATCGGGCTCTGGTCGATGGCGATGACTTTGTCGACGTGCTCCAGCCCGGTGATCTCGTCGTACGGCAGCGGGACGAGCTGTGCGTTGTGGAAGTGCGACGCGAGGATCGGGTAGAGCGTCTGGTTGATGAGCGACGACTTCCCACTCCCCGAGACGCCGGTGACGCACGTGAACGTCCCGAGCGGGAGCTCGAAGGTGACGTCTTTGAGGTTGTGCCCGCGCGCGCCCTCCAGCACGAGCTTCTCGCCCGTCCCTGCGCGCCGCTCGCTCGGGGTCGGGATGCGGCGGTTGCCCGTGAGGTACGCCACCGTCAGGCTGTCGTCGGCCGCGCCCTTCGCGAGCTCGTCCGGCGTGCCGGCCCCGAGGATCTGCCCGCCGTACTCGCCCGCGCCCGGCCCGATGTCGACGACGAAGTCCGCCGCCTCGATCATCTCGCGGTCGTGCTCGACGACGAGCACGGAGTTGCCCAGATCGCGGAGATCCCTCAGCGAGTCGATCAGCTTCCCGTTGTCACGCGGGTGGAGGCCGATGCTCGGCTCGTCGAGGACGTAAAGCACGCCCGTCAACTGCGTCCCGATCTGCGTAGCGAGGCGGATCCGCTGCGACTCGCCGCCGGAGAGCGTCCGCGCCGAGCGGTCGAGCGTGAGGTAATCGAGCCCGACGTTGAGCAGGAAGTCCAAGCGCTCGACGATCTCTTTCACGACCGGCTCGCCGATCACGGCCTGCCGGCCTTCGAGTTCGAGGTCGGCGAACCACGTGCGGACGGCGCGGAGGTCCATCTGCACGAGGTCGGCGATCGACTGGTCGCCGTCGTACGTCTTCGTATTGCCGATCCGGTAGCTCAGCGACTCGGGCTTGAGCCGGCCGCCGCCGCACGTCCGGCACGGGCGGACGCGCATGAACGCCTCGGCCCACCGCCGCTGCGTCGCCGAGTTGGTGTTCGCGTTCGTGTGCTCGATGTGCTGGTAGACGCCGCCGAAGCGGTGCTCGTACTTCACCTGCCGGCCCTTATACGCGTAGACGATGTCGAACTGCTCGTCGCCCGCGCCTTCGAGCAGGACCTCCATCTGCCGCTCCGAGAAGTCCTTCAGCGGCGTCTCGAAGTCGAAGTCGTACGCCGCGGCGACGGCCTTGAGCTGGGAGAAGATCCAGATGTCGCGCGGCGTCCCGAGCGGCGCCACGCCGCCTTTCGCGATCGACTTCTTCGGATTCGGGATGACGAGGTCGGGGTCGATCTCTTTGCGCACGCCGAGGCCATTGCAATCCGGGCACGCGCCGTAGGGCGAGTTGAAGCTGAACGTGTTCGGCGAGGGGTCGTCGTAGGAGAGCCCGCCCTCGGGGTCCGTGAGGTGGCGGCTCATGAGGTGGTCGCCGAGCTGCCCCGCTTCCTCTGCTCCGCCGATGACGGAGGCGATGAGCGTTCCGCCGCCCATCCCGAGCGCGAGTTCGACGGCGCGGGCGACGCGGGGCCGCACGCCGTCCTTCACCACGAGCCGGTCCACGACGACCTCGATGTCGTGGATCTTGTAGCGGTCGAGCTTCATCCCCTTCGCGATCTCGCGGAGGTCGCCGTCGACGCGAACGCGCTCGAAGCCCTGCTTGGCAAGCTGCTCGAAGAGGTCGCGGTAGTGGCCCTTCCGGCCGCGCACGACGGGCGCGAGCACGACGACCTTCGCCCCGTCGGGAAAGGCGGCAATCGCGTCGATGATCTCGTCGTCGGACTGCCGGCGCATCCGGCGGCCGGAGCGGTACGAGTACGCGTCGGACGCCCGCGCGTAGAGCAGCCGCATGAAGTCGTAGATCTCCGTCACCGTCCCGACCGTCGAGCGCGGGTTGCGGGATACCGTCTTCTGCTCGATCGCGATCACCGGCGAGAGCCCGTCGATGAAGTCGATGTCGGGCCGCTCCATCACGCCGAGGAACTGCCGGGCGTAGGCGCTCAGCGACTCCATGTAGCGGCGCTGCCCCTCGGCGTAGATCGTGTCGAAGGCGAGCGACGACTTGCCGCTCCCGCTGAGCCCCGTGATCACCACGAGCTCGTTACGCGGGATGTCGAGGTCGACGTTCTGGAGGTTATGCTCGCGGGCGCCGCGAATGATGATCTGGTCGTCCATGAGGGCCGGTCCGTGGGCGGAAATCTATCCTGGCTGAGTCCGGTAGCTCCGAGCGGTGCCGAGCATGTGGAGTGGGTGGTCCCGGCGAGGCGCGCGAGGACCCAGATGCCGAAGCATCGGGCGACGAGCGCAACGAAGCGGGGGCCGCCAGACTCCATGCGCAGGCCGCGCAGGGTTACCGAACCTAGCCGAACTCCAACCGGGCGCGGGCCGCCCCCGTTCCGTCTCGGGGCGGCCCGCGCGGTGAAGTCCGGGTAAGTTTCGGCCCGCGCGCTGACGACGGTCTGTCAGCGCACGACGACGATCCGCCGCGTGCGGACGACGGTCTGCCGCCCGGCCTCGGCCTTCATCCGGACGACGTACACGCCGCTTGCCACGGCCCCGCGCCAGCGCACCTCGTGCCAGCCGGGCTCGGTGACGGCTCCGTCGGCCAGCCGCGCGACCTCTCGGCCGAGGAGGTCGTAGACCTGAACCGTGACGCGGCCCGCCTCGGGCAGGCCCCAGCGGAACGTGGCCTCGCCGCGCGAGGGGTTCGGATACGGCTGCGCCAGCGTCACCTCGCGCGGGAAGGCTGAGTCCTCGTCCTCATTCCCGACCGGCACGATGTCGACCACCGCGGCATCCGCGTTGTTGGACTCGAATCCGTCGAACGCTGTCGTCGTCCCGGCGGCGCTCAGCGTCAGCTCCCCCTCGCCGTCGGGCGCCACAACCACCTCAACCGAAACGATCTCGCCCGGCGGCAGGTCGCCGAGGGCACAGACGATGGGCGCCGTGCCCGTGCACTCCCCCGCCGTCGGCGTGACCGAGACGAGCGGGGCGTTCGGCGGCATGATCGTGAGCGTCGCCTCGCTCGCCACGTCGCCGCGAAGGTTGGCGGCGGTGGCGACGAAGGTGACCGCCGAGCCGATCTCCAAGAAATCCGGGGCGGTGACGAGCGCGGCGAGATCGGCCGTCTGCCGGATCTCGTGGAGCACTTCGGGTGTGGCGATGGGCGGGTTGAAGTCGAACACGATCTCGGCATCGTTGCGGATCTCGGTGCCCTCCTCGAGCCCGGCGTTCGGGACGAGGGAGAACTTGACGAAGCCCTCGCCCTCGGGCGGCGTCACGTTGGGCGGCAGGTCGATCCCGACGAAGCGGAACGTGATGGTCCGGCCGGAGACGCTGTAGCTGAACGTCGAGTCCGACGAGGTGCCCTCGATGGCGAGCGTGGCGAGGTTGAGGTTCGGGTCGATCTCGTCGGTGATGGTGACGAACTCGGCGTTCGCCGTGGCCCCAGCAATGTTCTCGAACGTGACGGTGTAGAAGAGCGGATCGTCGGCGGCATCGAGCGGGACGTAGTAGCGGACGCACCGGGTCTGCTCCTCACCATCGACGATGACCGTACCGAACTCGCACGTCAGGTTCGTCTCGGCGAACTTGTCGTTGGGATCCGCCGGAGCCGCAGGAGGCTCGCACGCGCCGCCGCCGCCGCCGCCGGGCTTGCCGCCGGGGATCCCTTTGATGGCCCGGATCGCATCCCCGAACCCGAGAAAACAGAACAATCGCTCAAGCGCCGTGAAGTCAGTCCGCAGCGCGTCGTCCTCCGTGCCGATGACATCCGGGAAGCCGTCGTCGAGCCCAGTTCCTTCGGGGAAGAGTGCGGCGATCTCGTCCTGAACGAGTGCGCCCACAGCGCCCCCCGGTTCGATGAGCGCGACCTCGATGTCGAATGCCACGTCGTCGATGGCGCTTTCCAAGGCGAGGTCGAAGGCCTCCGCGGCCGAGGCCGGCAGGCCGGGCGGCGGCGCGACGGTCGCCGAGAGCGCCGCGATCACGGGCACGAGCAGGTCGGCCGGCGCGGCGTAGTAGTTGCGGATGCCGAACTGGATCGCATCGCGCGTGGCGATCGCGACCGCTGCGGCATCCGCGGCGTCGACGGCGGCGATGTAGTCGGTCAGTGTCTGGTTGGCCGAGGTGCGGAGCGCCACGCCGATGACGGCCGCCGTGCGGGCTGACGAGAGGTGCTGGGCTCCAGCCGCCGCGACGAGACGGGGCGTGCCGAACGGGATACGAGGGTCGTCGGGACCGGTCGGCATCTGCTCAGGGAACAGGATGTCCTCGGGGTCGATCCGAAGACCGAACGTGAGCGGGGTCATGGCACCGCGTGTGAGCCGGCCGAACGTGAGCGGCGCGCGCTCGGGGTCGGTCGCGTTGACGCTCTCGTAGTAGACCACGCCGTCGAAGAACGGGTTGGGGCCAGCGAGCGAAAGCGCGAACAACTCGGGCTCGGTACGGACGACGCGCGGCGCGTGGAAGGCCGGCTCGTCGGTATTCGTGCGAAGCTCCATTTGGAGGGCCGAGTAGTTATAGCCCAGGCCCGGCGGCCGGACGCGCGCGCCTCGTGCGATGCCGCTCTCGGCGAAGACGAAGGCGAGGTAGGGCCGGACGGTGACGGGCACGACCTCGTCATCGAGACCGGGCCGCGAGATCACGAGATCGTAGAATCCGTACGCACGCGGGCTCGTCAGATCGAAGCGCGCCTCCTTGAGCGTCCCGGTGCCGACGATCTGCGCCGGGATCGTCCCGAAGGCAGTCGGATCGAGGCACTCGGTGCATTCCAAACGCGCGGCGCTGACGCCCGGCGCGCCGGGACCGGTCAGGAAGATCGGCCGCACGGCCCCGCCGACAGGCGTCGTCGTCGAGACCGTGATGGGCCCGCCGGGCGCGACGGCCACGGCGCGCAGGCGAACGATCTGGCCCGCTGGCGGGCTTTCGATCTCCGTCACAAACGCGATGCCCTCTGGCGCGCCATCCACGAGGATCTGTGCAAACTGGCCTGTCACGGTGCCTTCGGTGCGGATGATGGTGAATGCGTCGCCGACGGCGGGCACGTAACCCGGCCGCACGCGCACCACGAGCGCCCCGGCGAGACGCGCGCCGCTGCCGCCCGGCGCGAACGACACGTCGAGCGTGTCGCTCCGCCCTCCGGCGTCCACGTCGATCACGAGGCGCGGGCTGCCTGCCACCTGCGACGGGTAGAAGTACGACCCGTGCGCGAGACGCGCGAGCGGCTGCGCGTCGGTGCCGGGGCTGACGGTGCCCTCGGGCTGGAACGTGCCGAAGATGCCGAGCGCCCCCATCCCGGTCAGCGTCGTGCCATCGGGCAGGTTGCGCGAACCGGGACCCGCGAGGTCGAGCCTGCCCGCCAGCACGCGCATCTCGGAGCCGGGCCGGCTGTACGGCCCGGAGTTGCGGCCGAACCCGCCGTCGTTGAAGGTGAACGACTGGCCCGGCGCGTCGAGCACGAACAGGCCCGCGTTCTCGAACCGGCCCGTCCCGTTGCCGTCGCCCGCGAGGCTTCCAGCGCCCGTCGCGCGGACGATGCCGCCGGGCTCGTTGCGGAGCACGCTGCCGGCGTAAAGCCCCAGGCTCGACGGGATCTCGACGACGCCTTCGTTGCGGACGATCACCTCGGCGAGACCCGAGAAGTTGCTGCCCGTCGCCGCCTTGAGCAGCAGGCCGGTGTTGGTGAACGAGCCGCCCCCGCTCCGCAGGAACGACGTGCCGACCATCTGGAAGCCGGTCCCGTTCACGGCGAGCGTGGCGCCGGCCGGCCCGGCGAGCAGGTTGACGCCGCTGATCCCGACCGTCCCCTGCGGGCTGCCCTGAATCACGCCCTCGGCGGTGATCTGACTGTTCGTGAACACCAGCGTCCCCGTGGCACTCGCGTCGAGACTGGCGCCTTGCATGGTGCCGCCGCCGCTGAGGAAGAAGACGCCCTCTGCGGCGCGCACGGTCCCACCGAGGAGTTCGAAGGGCGCGCCCACCGAGCAGTTGCCTGCTTGCGACGTGAGCGGGCAGCCGGTCGCTTCGAGCGTGCCGCGGATGCGGAACAGCGCCGTCGCGCCTCCGGGAGACGCACCGTTCCCGACCACGCGCAGCGTGCCGGACGGCGCCACGTCGAGTGTGCCGCCCGTCCGCAGAAACGAGACGCCGGCGGGGACCGTCGCCTCGCCCTCGACGAGGACCGTGCCGGTCGCGTAGAGGCCGTCCTCGCCGCCGGGCGTGATGTCGAGGAGCATCAGCCGGCCGTTCGGCCGGATCGCCGCCGACTCGATGCCGATGAATCCCCGCGAGGTCAGCGTCTGAATTCCGCTCGCGCCGCCGAGGACGAGCGTCCCCGCGGCGACCGACACGAAATCGCCGATGGAGACGGTGTACGTGCCGGCGACGTCGATGCAGGCCACGTCACCCGAGGTCGGGACTTCGGCCGGAGTCCAGTTGGCGGCTTCGGACCAGGAGCCGTCGACGGGCGCGGCCCACGTCCGCGTGCAAGTCTGGGCGAGTGCAGGACCGCCGAGGAGCGGCAGCGCGGCGAGAAGCACGAACGCGAACGGACGGAGAGGGAGCAGGGAGGTCATAGCATCAGCGAGGAAGGTGACAAGGGAGCGGGCTACCCTCCCATCGATATTTTCTCGCGAAGCGGCTCACGTTGACGCCGGCACCTCGCAGACCTGTTGTTCCACGGCGGCCAGAGGCTTAACCTCTCATACCTTAGACACCTCTGCTCGCGCCCTCCTCCGCATGGATGACCCGAACGACATCACGCGCCTGCTGGCGCGAGCGCACGAGGGCGACCCCGACGCCCTCAACCGCCTCGTCCCCATCCTCTACGAGGAGCTGCGTGCGCTTGCTCACCGCCAGCGCATGCGTCGCCGCCCGAGCGAGACGCTGAACACGACGGCCCTCGTCCACGAGGCTTATGAGAAGCTGGCACGCTCAGGCGGTTCGTTTGCCAACCGACACCACTTCTTCCGGGTCGCCGCGCGGATCATGCGCAGCGTGCTCGTCGACCACGCGCGTGCCCAGCGACGGCAGAAGCGCGGCGGCGGCCAGCGCCCGCTCTCGCTCGACGAGGAGTTCTTCGTCCCGCCGCAGCGCACCGAACATCTCCTCGCCCTCGACGAGGCCCTGACCCGGCTCACCGCCCTCGACGCGCGGCAGGCCGAGATCGTGGAGCTTCGCTACTTCGTCGGGCTGACGATCCCCGAGGCGGCGGACGTGCTCGACCTCTCCCCGGCAACCGTCAAGCGCGACTGGGCCGTCGCGCGTGCCTGGCTCCATCACAACCTGTCGGAAGCCGCATGACCCCCACCGAACGCTACGCCCGCGTCACGGCCCTCTTCTCCGATGCGCTCGAACGGGCTCCCGACGAGCGCACTACATGGCTCGCCGAAGCCTGTGACGACCCGGAGATCCGGCACGAGGTCGAGGCCATGCTCGCGCACCACGCGGACGACATGCCCGGGCCGCTCGACGCACCCGTGTTCGCCCGGCCCGCCAGTTCGTTCAGCGACGCGGCCGACGACGAACCGAGTCCCCTCCTCGGCCAGCGCGTCGGCGTGTGGCGGGTGACGGGGCTGCTCGGGCGCGGCGGGATGGGCACCGTCTACCGCGCCGAGCGCGACGACGAGAGCTTCACGCAGCACGCCGCGCTCAAGCTCGTCCACCCCGGCTTCGCTCCCGATTTCCGACTGCGCTTCCTCCGCGAGCGTGCCCTTCTCGCCGGCCTCGACCACCCCGGCATTGCCCGCCTCCTCGACGGCGGCCTCGCCTCCGACGGCGCACCGTACCTCGCGATGGAGATCGTCAACGGTGAGCCCATCACGGCCTACGCCGAAACGCACGGGCTGAATCTCCGCGAGAGGCTCGGCCTCTTCCTCCAGACCTGCGATGCCGTCGCGCACGCGCATTTCCACCTCATCGTCCACCGCGACCTCAAGCCGCCGCACATCCTCGTGGAAGACGCCGAGGGCGGACCGCGCGTGAAGCTGCTCGACTTCGGGATCGCCAAGCTGCTCTCCGAAGAGGACGACGGGCTGACGCGGACGGGCTCCTCGGGGCCGCTGACACCCTCCTACGCCTCGCCCGAACAACTCCTCGGCCAGCCGATCACGACCGCCACCGACGTCTACGCCCTCGGCATCGTGCTCTACGAGGTGCTCGCCGGAACCCGCCCCTACACCGTGGACGGGCTCAGCGCTTCGCAGACGGAGCGGGTGATCTGCGAGGCCCCTCCAGCACTGCCCTCCGTGTCGGCCCCAGCCGAGCGAGCGCGGGCGCTGCGTGGCGACCTCGACACGATCGTAAGCAAGGCGCTCGCCAAGGAGCCCGCTCGCCGCTACCCGACAGCGGCCGACTTCGCCGCCGACCTCCGCCGCTACCTCGGCGGGCTGCCCGTCGAGGCCCGGCCCGCGACGGTGCGCTACCGCGCCAGCCGATTTCTGCGACGGCACCGCGTGGCCTCGGCCTCCGTCGCGCTCGTGGTCGCTGCGCTCATAACCGGGACCGGGGTCGCCCTCTGGCAGGCGCAGGCGGCCCGCGCCGAGGCGGCCAAGGCTATCGCCATGAACGGCTTCCTCATCGGGCTTCTCGAATCGGCCGATCCAACCGTCGAGGGCCGCGAGGTGCGCGTGGTGAGCCTGCTGGACCGGGCCGCTGCCGACCTGGATTCGGTATTCGCCGGCCAGCCCGATGTGGAGGCCGCGATGCGTTTCACGCTCGGCGAGACGTACTACCAACTCGGGCTCTACGACGAGGCCGAGGCCCAGCACGTCCGCGCGCTCGCGCTCCGGGAGCGCCTCTACGGCCCGCGCCACCCCGACGTGGTGCGCGTGCAGAACGAGCTGGGCTTCGTCTGGGTGCAGCAGGACCGCCTCGAACCAGCCGACTCGATCCTCACGCTCGCGCTCGCCTCGGCGCGCACGTTCCGGGATGAGGATGCCCTCCTCGCCACCGTGCTGTCCAGCCTTGGCGGCGTCCGCTACTGGCAGGGGGACCAGCAGGGCGCGCTCGACGCCCACCTCGAATCCGCCGTCATCTCGGAACGAACCGACGAGCCGGACGAGATCGAGATCGCTGCCGCGTACGGCAACGTCGCCGTCGTGCTCCACGAACTCGGACGTGACGACGAAGCCCTCGTCTACATGGAGCGCGAGCTGGAGGTCTACCGCCGGGTCTACGAGCCGACGAACGCCCGCATCGCGATGGCGCTCCGAAATCTCGCCAGCGGGTATCACAGCCTGCGGCGCTACGACGACGCCGTGCGGATGAACGAGGAGGCGATCGCCCTCTTCCGTCAGACCGTCGACCCGGACAGTCCGGACCTCGCGAACGCGCTCAGCAACCACGGACCGACGCTCATTAAAGTCGGCCGCTACGCCGAGGCCGAGGCCGCCGCACGTGAGGCGATGGACATTTACGCGCGCACCGTCGGGACCGAGACCCAGACCTACGCCGCGGCCCTCCTCAAGGCATCGCAGGCGCAGGAACTGCAAGGCGAGACGGCCGAGGCCGAGGCCGGCATCCGCCGCGCTATCGCCATCTTCCGCAAGACGGGTCCCGAAGATCACCCGGCGATGGGCTACAGCCAACTCGCGCTCGGCAAGCTGCTCGCGGCGCAGGAGCGCTACGCGGAGGCCGAGCCTGTCCTGCGCCGCGCGTTCGCCATCCGGTCGCAGAGCCTGGCCCCGGATCACCCCGACCGCGCCGACATCGCCAGCCGTCTCGGCGAGGTGCTCGGCCGAGTAGGCCAGCGCGCCGAGGCTGAGTCCTTGCTCGTCGCCGGCCGCGATGTGCTCCGCCAGCAGGAGAACGACGAGCGGGCACCCGAGGCCGCCGCCCGCCTCGCCGCGTTCCGCGCCGCACGGACACCGGGATCGTAGCCAGGCCGCATCGTAGCCAGGCCGCATCGTAGCCAGACTGCACTGCTGACCGGATCACGCGGAGCCGCTGGGGTGGGACTGTAGCGTCAGCGTTAAGCCTTCCCGATTCGGGAACCCAGGAAGTCGCTCACCTATCAAACGACTCCCTTCTGCGGCCGTCTTCCCGCCCCTTCTGCGACGGCCGCGCCTTCTCCTCACCTCTCTCGGGGCGCAGCCATTACGCTGCGCCCCTTCTCATCTCAGCCAGCCCTATCCCCCATGAAACGCCTCGAAGGAAAGTCCGCGATCGTTACCGGCGCCGGTGCCGGCATCGGCGAAGCCATCGCCCACAAATTCGCGCTCGAAGGCGCGAACGTCCTCCTCAACGGCCTCCCCGACGATCCGCTCGACGAGGTCGCCGACGACATCCGCGAGCAGTACCCCGACGTCGAAGTCGCCGTGTTCGCGGGCGACGTCGGCAATCAGGAAACGGCCGAGGCGTGCGTCAAAGCCGCCGTCGATGCGTTCGGCAAGCTCGACGTGCTCGTCAACAACGCGGGCGTGCTGCCGAAGCTGGCCGAGCTGCAGGACTATCCCATCGACGCGTTCGAAAAGCTCGTCCACAACAACATTTACACGGCGTTCCACATGACGCGCGCCGCCCTTCCCGAGCTACAGAAGACGCGCGGCAACATCGTCTCGGCCGGGTCCGAGGCGGGGTGGAATGGCTCGCCCCGGTTCACGCCGTACGGCCCGACGAAGGCGTATATCCACGCGCTCATGAAGGGCGTCGCGGGCGAGCAGGGGAAGTACGGCGTCCGCGCCAACTGCGTCTGCCCCGGTCCCATCGACACGTCGTGGACGCACGCCGAGTCCGGCCCGATGGACGAGGACGCCGAGGAGACCGTCGTGATGTCGACGGCGTTCGGGCGGCGGGCGACGACGGAAGAGGTGGCGAACGTCTACGCCTTCCTCGCGAGCGACGAGGCGAGCTACGTCACCGGCGCGCTCTGGCTCGTCGACGGCGCGACGACGATCGTCCACGGGATGCCGGGCAAGCAGGTCCCGGACGCGATCCGGCAGCAGCCCGAGGGCGTCCTCAAGCTCCGCTTCCAGCGCGCCTCCGACCCGGCCGACGCGCCCACGCCGTAACGCGCTTGCCGCGCTCCCGAAGACTACCGCACGGCGGCGGTCGGGAGCGCGGCGAGGGTGTCGGCGAGGTCGTCGGCGATGGCGCGCCAGTCGTAGCGCGCGACGGCGGCTTCGCGGAGATCGGCGGCGTAGCGGCCGGGCTCGGCGAGGGCGTCGGACACCCGGTCGATGATGTCGGCGACGGTGTGCTCGGCGTCGTGGCGGACGGTGAGCAGGGCGCGTGCCTCGGCGGGGAGGGCCTCGCCGAGGATGCGGAGGCTGTCGCCCATCCCGCCGTAGTCGGTGCCGACGGGAAGCGTGCCGGAGGCGGCGGCCTCGGGGATCACGAGCGGCGACGCCTCGCGCACGACCGACGGGAAGACGCCCACGTCCGCGACGGCGTAGAGCTTGCCGAGCGGCGCGTGGTCGAGGAAGCCGGTGAAGACGACGTGCTCAGGGCGGAGGTGGCGCTCGGCCCGGTCGAAGTAGGCGTCGAGTTCGCCCGCCGCTTCGAGCCGGTCGAAGTAGGGCGCGGCGAGCGGGAGCGGCTCGGGCTCGGCCTCGCCCTGCAGCGCGGTGCCGAGTTCGACGATCCGCCGCGCGAGCCGCCGGTAGCCCTGCGACGCGGCCCACACGAACGCCTCCATCGCATCGCGCAGCCCGCCCGTGCCGGCCACGACGAGCCGCGCGTCCGGTCGCCGTGCGAGGATTTCGGAGAAGGCGACAACGACGGCCGGAAACCCTTTCTCGGTGATGAGCCGTCCGACGTAGAGCACGACCGCCGCGTCGTCCCAGTCGACGGCGCGGAGCTTCGTTTCGAGGTCGGCGTCGGGGGCGGAACTGACGTAGTCGGCGCTCGCGTCGAGCGCGGTGCGGAGGTCGGCGTCGGCGAGATCGTCGCGGAGCGCGTCGCGGAGGGCCTGCTGCTGCGCGGCCGTTCGCCCACGTTTCTCGTCGGCGACGAAGCCGAGGAGCGCCTCGATTCGCTCGTCGCGTTCGTCGCGCGGTGCCACGTCGAACTGATCGGTGTCCACGCCTACGGGCAGGCGACCGACCTTCGCGTCGAGGCCAGGGACGTTGCTGAAGACGTCGCGGAAGCGACCTTCCATCTCGCCATTGAGCGCGAACACGCGGTCGGCAGCGGCGAGGGCCGCGCTCGCGGCGGCGTGCATCCGCTCGTCCTTTTTGACGATGTACTCGATGGCGCTCCCGTGCGGGAGGACGGCGAACGGCACGCCCGTTCGCTCCTTCGCCCGCTGCACGGCGAGGGACGAGAGCACGACGTGGTTGACGCAGAACCCGGTGACGTGCTCGGCCACTTGCGTCAGCACGCGCGCGTTCCGCTCGACGTACTCCTCGATCGCCGCATCGTCGAGGTCGAGGATCGAGCGGACGTACGTCGAGTTCGTGCGGGGCCGGACGTAGGTCGGCAACACGGCGAGGTCGGGGCGGTGGACGACGCAGCGGCCGGGGACCGGCGTCTCGCGCTCGAAGAGGGTCTCGGGCTCGCCATCGGCGTCGTATTTCACCGCGGACGCGACGAAGTCGTAGTGCTCCGGGCGGCTCTCCTGACAGACGACGTGGACGGTGTGGCCGAGGTGGCAGAGGGCGCGGACGATGCTGCGCGTCCAGAGGTTGCTGCCGGCGCCGGAGAAGCCGTAGCCGTGGACGATGCCGAGCGCGTGGGACATTGCGAGGGGAAGTTGGCGGGAAGGGCACAAGCCAACACGCGCCGCGTACCCTCTGATCCCTGCTCCTCTCCAATCACCCCTCCCCTCTATGGTCGCGATGATCCTCGCGGCGGGTCTCGGCACCCGTCTCCGCCCCCTCACGAACGACACGCCGAAAGCGCTCGTCCCCGTCGCAAATGTGCCGATGCTCGAGCGCGTCGTCCGCCGCTGCCTCGACGCCGGGGCGACGCGCCTCGTCGTCAACGTCTCCTACCTCGGCGAGCAGGTCGCCGACTTCATCGAGGCCAACGACGGGTTCGGCGTGGACGTGCAGATCTCCGACGAGCCGGACGGCCCGCTCGAAACCGGCGGCGGGATCAAAAAGGCCGCGCCCCTCCTCCCCGACGACGCGCCCGTCCTCGTCCACAACGCCGACATCCTCACGAGCGTCGACCTCCGCGCGCTCTACGCCGCGCACGTCGCCGACGACCGCAGCCCGCTCGCCACGCTCGCCGTGACGCCCGCCGAATCGGGCCGCTACCTCGTCTTCGACGACGGCGGCCTCGCCGGCTACGCGATTGACGGCGAGGAGAAGTTGATGCGTGATCGGCAGGGCACGACCCGGCGCTACGACTTCTGCGGCGTCCACGTGGTCTCGCGCGAGATGGTGGATATGCTCTGCGCCGAGGACGGCGAGAAGTTCTCCGTGATGGACTCGTACCTCCGTGCTGCCAAGCACGGCCGCGTGATCGCCGCGTTCGAGGGCGGCCACACCTGCCACGACGTCGGCACGCACGAGCGGCTCGAAGAGGCCGGCCGCCTCGTCACCGCGTGGGAGGCGGAGGGAAAGCGCTAAACCTGTTTTCCGTCCTTCGAGAGCGCGCACAGCCATGCCGGGTAGCTCATCGCCTGCGCGGCGGGGAGCGCGGGCGGGTCGGCGGCGGCGAAGACGTGGGCAGCGGCGCGGCGGAGGTACTCCACGAGCGCGGCCTGATCGTAGGTGCCGAACGCCTCGAAGCCGACGCTCCACCACGTCTGCCCATCGGCCTCTACCTCGGCGATTTCGAGCGAGCAGCCCTGCCCCGCTTGCTCCTCCCGCTGTACGATCTCGACGGTGCCGTTGCGCACTGCGAACGTCCCCTTCCGTCGCCGCTTTGCCACGGCCACCCAATCGCCGGTGACATCGCGGAGCGTAGCCCCGGCGCCGAGCGGGAAGCTCCACTTCCGCCAGCACTCGACGCGGCCCGTCACGCCGTCGTGGAGTTCCTCCTCGCCGACGACCTCGGCCAGCCGCTTCACTTCGAGGTAGCCCGAGCGCGCCTTCACGCCGAGCCCGTCCGGCGACGCAGGGCGGACGTAGCGATCCGTCCGCGCCTCCCACGGCCGCTCGCCCGCCGCCGCGTGGAACCACGCTTCCACCGCTTCGGGCAGCGGGCCTTCGGCGAACCAGCGGACTTCGGCGGTGGGGTACATGGGCAACGGTCAGTGGTCAGTGGTCAGTGGTCAGTGGTCAGAATGTACCAGTCGGTACCTTCCCCAGCTCACGTCCACACGTCCACACTCACGACGTGAGCTGCGCGAGCATCCCGACGATCCCGGCGCGGATCATGGCCACGGCAATCGCCGCGAGGAACAGGCTCGCCACCTTCGCGACGGCTTTCGAGAAGCCCGCGCCGAACCGCGCCAGCAGGCGTGGCCCGAAGGCGAAGGCGGTGTAGACGAGCGCCATGTTGACGAGGATCGAGCCGAGCGTCAGCACGAGGCCGAACTGCCCCTGCGTCACGAGGATCGTCGTGATCGCGGCCGGGCCGATGATGAGCGGGATGCCGAGCGGTACGACGGCCAGCTCGTGCGCATCGTCTGCATCGACGTCGTGCGCCGTATCGCCGTTGCCGCCGCGCCGCTTCTTCATGTCGCCGAAGACGAGGTCGGTGATCGAGAGGACGAGGAGGATCAGCCCGCCGCCGACGCGGAGGTCGTGGACCGTGATGCCGAGCGTGCGGAAGATGATCTCGCCCGCGAACAGCATGAGGAGGGCGAGGACGACGGCAACGGTCATCGCCCGAAGCAGGAGCGCGCGCCGCGCCTTCGCCTCCATCGACTCGGTCATCCCGATGTAGAGCGGGAGCACGCCGGGGATGTTGAGGGCGACGAAGAGGGGCAGGAACGCGGCGACGAAAGCAGCAGGACTGAACACAGCGGAGAGCGCGAGGGTGGAAAAACGGGAGGCCTAAAACGACAGAAGGGCGGAAGCGGCAACAGTGCCGATCCGTCCTTCTGAAGGGCTTATTCGACCCTATCGTCCGACTGTTCCAGAATCGATACGGCTCGCCAAACCTTCATTCCGCCTGCGCTGCCGCCTCACAATCGCTGTGAATCACGGGCGCTCCCCAACGCGGACGATCTCATTGGGAATGCCCAGCGCGTAAGCGTGGACGACGGCTGCGAAACGAAGGCCCTCCCCGTCCGGCACTGCCCTGGCGCTCAACTTGACCCAGCCGTACCGCACCTCTTCGCCGCTCCCGACGCGGATACCGTAGTAGGCTTCGATCGCCTCACTGACTGGCTGGCTCGTGCCTCTTATCATGTCGCGGTGGATGCTGGCAAGGCTCCTATCGTATCGCGACCAGAATGGGCGAGGATCCTCGGTTCCGGATGGAATTTCGCGGATGTCGGGATAGGGTCCTACCTCCGTGCCGGGTTCAAGTCCATCGGCTAGACCGCTCTCGGCGTAGAGGGTAGCGGCTCCCTCCGCCACACGGAGTACGAGGCTGGATGCACAGGAGCTTACCGGCACATCCCTCGTGCAGACGAGCCCACCTCCGAGCGCGAGGTCGTCCGCTCCGTCGCTGTCCAGGTCGAGCGCGTACGGGGCTGTCACTTCTATCTCGGGCTCGACGAAGACCGTATCCGGCGTCGAGACGGAGGTGTCACAAGCGGAGAGGATCAGAAAGGCGAGGAGGCCGAGCTTGCCGTGATGCATAGCGCCATACACGCTGTTCGGAGACCGTGGACGCCGCATAATAACCGCAAATCTTTACGTCACAAAACCATGAGTGGAGGCCAGCCCCTTACGCCGCTTCCAGCGCGTCGACGTCGAGCCCGGCCAGCGTTGGGTGGGCCACGCGCTCGTCGCGCTCGATGTTGCCGTCGCGGAGGCGGACGATGCGGCGGGCGTGCTCGGCGATGTCCTCCTCGTGCGTCACCACGAGGAGCGTGTTGCCGCGTCGGTAGAGCACCTCGAAGAGCCGCATGATCTCCTCGCTCGTCGTCGAGTCGAGGTTGCCCGTGGGCTCGTCGGCGAGGAGGATGGCGGGGCGGTTGACGAGGGCGCGCGCCACGGCGACGCGCTGGCGCTGCCCGCCGGAGAGCTCGTTCGGCCGGTGCGTCATCCGGTCGCCGAGGCCGACGCTGACGAGGGCTTCGGCGGCGCGCTCGCGCCGCTCACGCTTGCCCATTCCGGAGTAGATCAGCGGGAGCTCCACGTTCTGCAGGCAGTTCACGCGCGGGAGCAGGTTGAACGTCTGGAAGACGAACCCGATCTCGCGGTTGCGCACGGCGGCGAGCGCGTCGTCGGAGAGCGTCGAGACGTCGCGATTGTTGAGGACGTAGCTCCCCGTCGTCGGGATGTCGAGGCAGCCGACGATGTTCATCAGCGTCGACTTGCCCGAGCCCGAAGGGCCCATGATGGCGACGTACTCGTTCGGGTGCACCTCGACAGAGAGCCCGCGCAGGGCGTGGACCTTCTCGACGCCCATCTGGTAGGTTTTCCAGACGTCGGTGATGCGGATGATGGGGTCGTCGGGCGACATCGGTTGCGGGTTGAGGGCGTAGAGGTTGTTACGAGCGCGAGGGACCACGCCCTTCGCCCTCTTCTTCTTCGACGCGGACGGCGTCGTCGGGCTCGAGCTCGGTGCGGAGCGTGCGGAACGGCCCGACGATGACGGTCTCGCCGCCGGTCAGCCCGCGCGTCACGGCGATGTGCGTGTCGTCGGAGATCCCGGTCTCGACCTCGACCATCTTCGCTTTGCCGTCCTGCATCAGGAAGACGACGCGGCGGAGGTCCTCGTCGAGCGGGGCGGCCGGGGCGGCGTTCTCGTCGTCGCTCTCCGCTTCCTCATCGCCCTCCTCGTCGTCGTGAAGCTTGTTGAAGTCGCGGACGGTGACGGCCTGGATCGGGACGACGACGGTGTTGGGGACGGTCTCGGTGAAGATGTCCACGGTGCCGCTCATGCCGGGGCGGAGCGTGCGGGCGGTCGGCGGGGCCTCTTGGAGGTCGTCGGCCTGGGCCGTCTGCACGGGCACGGCGAGGGGGTCGTACGAGCCACGGACCTGGATCTTGACGGGGAAGTTGGTGACCTCCTCCTGCGTCCCCGCGCCCGACACGCGGGCCGAGTTGGCGATCTGCGTTACGACGCCGCGGAACGGCTCCTGCGGGTACGCATCGACGTCGATGCGCGCGGAGTCCCCGATGGCGACGTTGACGATGTCGTTCTCGTTGATGTCGACTTCGAGCTCCATCCGGTCGAGCTCGGCGATGCGGAGGATCTCGGTCCCGCTCATCTGGCTCGTGCCCACGACGCGCTCGCCGGGCTCGACGTTGAGCTGCGAGACGGTCCCGCCGATAGGGGCGTAGATCGAGGTCTTGCGGAGCTGGTCGCTGGCCTGGCTGAGCGAGGCGCGGGAGCTGCGGGCGCGGTACTGCGCCGCCTCGAAGCTGGCCTGCGCCACCTTGAACTGCGTCTGCGCCGCCTCCAGCTCCATCTGCGCGATCACGCCGCGCTCGGCGAGCATCTCCTTCCGTGCGAGGTCGTCCTGCGCGCGGACCATCTCGGCCTCGGCACGCGAGGCGTCGGCCTGGGCCTGGAGGAGGCCGGCCTGGGCCTGCTCGCGCTGGGCGGCGTAGAAGTCCGGCTGGATCTGGACGAGGAGCTGACCCTGCTCCACGCGGTCGCCCTCTTCGAGTTCGAGGAAGACGATCTCGCCCGACACGTCCGACGAGATCTTGACCTCGAGCTCAGGCCGGATCTTGCCCGACGCCGTGACCGTCTGCGTGACCGCGCGGACTTCGACGAGCGAGGTCTCGACGGCGATGCCTTCCTCGTCGCCTCCGCCACCGAGGATCACGAGGACGACGACGAGGACGACGAGCGCCCCGCCGAGGCCGATGAGGATGCGCTTCGTGTTGTTCTTTTTAGCAGGAGTAGTCATGGGTTTCGGTCAGGTAGAGACGCCCCGGCGGGGCGTCTGTACGGATGGCGCTCCGTCCCGATCGCGCTCGTCCGTGCGGGTGGCGCAAGGGCTGGGGATCACTCGAACAGCGGGGCCGTCGGGTCGAGCGCCCCGGTGGCGTAATCTATGAGCTTGCTCTGGAAGACGAACTGGGCCACGGCCTGCGCCCGCGAGCTCTGCGCTTCGATGAGGAGGGCGCGGGCCTGCGTCAGCTCCGTCAGCGTCGAGACGCCGAGGTCGTAGCGCTCCTGCTCGGCGTCGAGCGCGGCCGAGGCGGCGGCGACCTGCCGGGCCGTCACGTCGAGCCGCTTCGCCGCGTTCTGGTAGTCGAGGTAGCCCTGGCGGACCTGGAGCGCCACGTCCTGCCGGAGGTTTTCGAGCTGGATGCGCTCGTTCGCGGCCGTGAGCTCGGCCTGCTGCACCTGCGCCCGCGTCGCGAAGCGGTCGAAGATGGGGATGTTGATCGAGAGGCCGAACGAGCCGCCGCGGTTGTCGGTAAAGAACTGGTCGCCGAAGGGCGTGTCCTCGCGCGGGAGTTGCTCGTTGAAGGTGAGCGGCTCCCCGCCGAGGAGGATCGGCGTACCGTCGCTATTGGTGACGGGAATCTGGAGGGGCGGCCCGCCCACCGTCCGTGTGGCGCTACTGGAGTAGCCTGACCCGTACCCGGCGAACAGGTTCACCGTCGGGTAGTAGCCGCCCTTCGCGACGCGAATGCCCGCCTCGGCCGCCTCGATCTGGAGCTGCTGCGCGCGGAGGTCGTCGCGACGGTCGAGCGCGGCCGTGAGGAGCGCTTCGAGGTCATACGCCCCCGGCTGCAACGGCGCCGCCTCCAGCGACGGGGCGACGAACGTGTAATTCCCGAAGGGATCGAGCTGGAGGATCTGGACGAGCCGCGTCTGCGACACTTCGAGGTCGGACTCCGCTTGCAGCAGCGTCAGCTCGCGCTGGGCGACGAGGGCCTGCTGCTGGAGCACATCGGCGCGGGCACGGACGCCGGCCTCGACGAGCTGCTCGATCTGATCGAGCTGCGACCGGTCGGCTTCGAGGTTCTCCTCCTGAATCAGGACGAGCTGCTTGTTCAGCATCACCTGCAGGAACTGGTTCGCCACGTTGAACAGCACGTCCTGCTGCGCCCGCCCGAGCGAATACTCGCTGGCCTCGCGTTCGAGGACGGACTGGTCGAGCGAGGCCTGATCGCGGAAGCCGTTGAACACGTTCAGGTTCGCGGAGAGGTTCGCATCGAGCGACTGCGTCGTCTCCTGGTCGAGCTGGCCCGTCGTCTGGTCGAAGGCGAGCCCGAAGCGCTGCGTCGGGCGGATGGAGGCCGAAAGGTCGGGGAGGAAGTTGGCGCGGACGCGGGAGACGTCGAAGCCGCGCGCCTCAGCGACGTTCGCGGCCTGCCGGAGCGAGGTGTTCCGCGCCAGCCCGATCCGCAGCGCTTCGTCGAAGGTGATCTCCTCGCCGGAGGTCCCGTCCGGGGCGGGGGCCGTCTGGGCCGTTACGGTACCGGCACCGAGAAAGCCGAGGAGGGCAAGCAGCGCGGCGCGGCGGAAGAAAACGATCATGGAGGAACGTGCAGATTGGGGCAGGAGGGAACGGTGGCTTTGACGGCAGCCCTCGCCGCTTTGTTACACCCGCAACGTACCGAAGATCAGAACGCCGCCGCGTACCGGACATAGCTGCGCTGTTGCCTGATCCCTGCCGACGTCGTATCATCGTATAAATACGATCAAGCGATCATGCCTCCCACCGCTCCCTTTCCCACCGAACTCACCGACCTCGCCGCGTTCGCGAAAGCGCTCGGCCACCCGGCCCGCCTCGCCATCCTCCGCACCCTCGCCGAGCGCGGCACGTGCGTCTGCGGAGAGGTCGTGGACGTGCTCCCGCTCGCGCAGGCCACCGTTTCGCAGCACCTCAAGGTGCTGAAGGACGCCGGCCTCGTCCGCGGAGAGACCGACGGCCCCCGCTCCTGCTACTGCCTCGACCCCGACGCCGTCGCCCGCCTCGCCGACGCCATCGCCGCGTTCACGGCCGGCCTCCGTCCCCACGCGGCGGGCGAAGCCGACTGCTGCTGACCCCCACGCCACCCGCTCCTATGCCTGCCACGCCCCCTGCCACGAAGCGGCTCTCCTTCCTCGACCGCTACCTCACCCTCTGGATCTTCGCCGCCATGGCGATCGGCGTCGGCGTCGGCGCCCTCAGCCCCGGGGTCGAAGCCTTCTGGAACCAATTCCAGATCGGTACGACGAACGTGCCCATCGCCATCGGCCTCATCCTCATGATGTACCCGCCGCTGGCAAAGGTGCGCTACGAGGAGTTGGGCGAGGTCTTCCGCAACAAGAAAATCCTCGGGCTCTCGCTCGTGCAGAACTGGGTGATCGGGCCGGTGCTGATGTTCGCCCTCGCGATCCTTTTCCTCCACGACCACCCCGAGTACATGGTCGGGCTGATCATGATCGGGCTGGCCCGCTGCATCGCCATGGTGATCGTGTGGAACGATTTGGCCGAGGGCGACACCGACTACGCCGCCGGCCTCGTCGCCTTCAACAGCGTGTTCCAGGTCCTCTTCTACAGCGTCTACGCGTGGGTCTTCATCACGGTGCTCCCGCCACTGTTCGGGCTGGAGGGGAGCGTCGTCGCCGTCTCGATGGGGCAGATCGCCGAGAGCGTCGCCGTCTACCTCGGCATCCCGTTCGTGGCGGGGATGGTGACGCGGTTCGTACTGCTGAAAACGAAGGGGCGCGACTGGTACGAGGAGCAGTTCATCCCTCGAATCAGCCCGATGACGCTCGTGGCGCTCCTCTTCACGATTGTCGCGATGTTCAGCCTCCAGGGCGGGGCCATCCTCGCGCAGCCGTTCGACGTGCTGCTCATCGCCGTGCCGCTCCTGATCTACTTCGTCGTGATGTTCCTCGTGAGCTTCTGGATGGGCCACGCGATCGGGGCGGACTACTCGAAGACGACGACGCTCTCGTTCACGGCCGCCTCGAACAACTTCGAGTTGGCCATCGCGGTGGCCGTGGCCGTCTTCGGGATCGGCCACGGCGCGGCATTCGCCGCCGTGATCGGACCGCTCGTCGAAGTGCCGGTGCTGATCGGGCTCGTGAGTGTCGCGCTCTACTTCCAGCGGAAATACTTCGGTCCCGAGGTGGAACGCGGCGACGTGGCCGTCCCTGGCGACATCTGCCCGACGGAGGTGAAGCTGCCACGACATGCCCTCACCGAGTCCGACACGCCTTGACCTCTCCGAGCCCGCTCGCCATGCCTACGACCCTCGCCATTTTCTCTGACGTCCACGCCAATCTCCCAGCGCTGGAGGCCGTGTTCGCCGACCTCGACCGCCGCACGGCTGAGGGCTCGGTCGACGCCGTGTACTGCCTCGGCGATCTCGTCGGCTACGCGCCGTGGCCGAACGAAGTCGTGGACACGATCCGCGCGCGCAGCATCCCGACGATCGCCGGCAACTACGACGAGGGCGTCGGCCTCGGCTCCGACGACTGCGGCTGCGCGTACAAAACCGACGAGGACCGGGCGCGCGGCACCGAGAGCATCGCATTCACGAAGGGCGTCGTGACGGAAGCGACGCGGCGCTATCTCCGAGGATTGCCCCGCCACCTCCGCCTCACGTTCGCCGTGCCGCGCGACGCGGATGCCGACACCGTCGACGTGCTGCTCGTCCACGGCAGCCCGCGCAAGGTGAACGAGTACCTCTTCGACGACCGCCCCGACGCCAGCTTCCTGCGGATGATGGAGGCCGCGCACGCCGACGTGCTCCTCTTTGGCCACACGCACAAGCCGTTCCACCGGGCGATGGAGTACGTGACCTCCGACGGACGGACGCACATCCGCCATGCCGTCAACACCGGCTCCGTCGGCAAGCCGAAGGATGGCGACGCGCGGGCGGGCTACGTCCTGCTCACGATCGACCCCGAGCGTGGCAAAGAGGACGCGGCATACTGCTCCGTCGAGCACGTCCGCGTGGCTTACGACGTCGAGCGCGCCGCCCGCGCCGTCGAGGCCAGCCCGCTCCCCGACGCCTTCGCCGCGATGCTCCGCGACGCGCACTGACCGCACGCTCATGCCCGACACGCCTGCTGCTCCCGTCACCGCCGAAGTCTGGACCCGATTCCGCGCCGGCCTCCTCGCCTTCCTCCTCCGCCGTCTCCCCTCGCAGGCCGATGCCGAGGACGTGTTGCAGGACGTGTTCGTCCGCATCCACGAAGGCGCGAGCGACCTCCGGCACCCCGACCGCCTCCAGCCGTGGGTCTTCGCGATTGCCCACCGTGCCGTCGCCGATTTCTACCGTGCGCACGGCCGACGCCCCGATGATCTGCCCGCTGAGGCCGCGGCCGAGCCGGCCGTAGAGCCGGCGCACGTGGGCGTCGCGCCGCACCCGGACGGGCACGACGTCCACGACGAAGTGCTCTCGTGGCTCGTCCCCCTCGTCGACGCACTCCCCGATGGCTACCGCGAGGCCGTCCGCCTCGCCGACCTCGAAGGGCTCACGCAGCAGGCCGTTGCCGACCGGCTCGGCCTCTCGCTCTCGGGCGCGAAGAGCCGCGTGCAGCGGGGCCGGGCTCTCCTCGGCGATCTGCTCCGCGCGTGTTGCGAGGTCGAGTTCGGGCCGGACGGGCGGGCCGTCGAGTACCGTCCGCGCACCGGATCGTGCGCGGACGACTGCTGACGGCGCATTCATCGTATTTACACGATGAATCGTGCGTCCATCGCGCCGGATCTCCGACTACTGGAGAGAACGCGGCGGCTTCGGCCCCGCACCCTCTCCTCCCAACACAGGTATTCCGATGACTACGCCCACGCTTTCTCCCACGACCGCCGACCCGACCCGCATCAAAGCGCACGTCCGCGACACCTACGCCCGCGCCGCCACCCGCGACACCGGCTGCTGCGCCCCCTCCTGCTGCGGCGACGACGCCGACGCCCTCTCGATGATCGGCGACGCCTACGACCGCGTCGAGGGGTACGTCGCCGACGCCGATCTCGGGCTCGGCTGCGGCATTCCCACCGAACACGCCGGCCTCGCCGACGGGCAGACCGTGCTCGACCTCGGCAGCGGGGCAGGCATCGACGCCTTCGTCGCCCGCCGGATCGTCGGCGAGACGGGCCGCGTCGTCGGGGTGGACTTCACGCCGGAGATGGTCGCGAAGGCCCGCGCGAACGCCGCGCGGCTCGGCTACGACAACGTCACGTTCGTCGAGGGCGAGATCGAAGCGCTCCCGCTCGACGACGCGAGTATCGACGTGGCGCTCTCGAACTGCGTGCTCAACCTCGTCCCGGACAAAGCGCGGGCGTTCGCCGAGGTCTACCGCGTCCTCCGCCCCGGCGGCCACTTCTGCATCTCCGATGTCGTCTCCCACGGCATGCTGCCGGAACCGATCCGCCGCTCGGCCGCGCTCTACGCCGGATGCGTGGCGGGCGTCGTAGACGAAGCCGCGTACCTCGAGCTTATCCGCGCGGCAGGGTTCAAGCGCGTCGAGGTCGCGGCAGCGCGGCGGATCGAGGTGCCGGAGACGATGCTGCCGGCGGATCTCGCGGCGGAAGAGCGCGCGGCCTTCGAAGCAGGCGGCGTGTGGAGCGTCACCGTGCGCGGCACGAAACCGGCGTAGCGCCGAGAACGCGTGCGGGGGCCGTCCTCTCGGGGACGGCCCCCGCAGTCGCCGAGGGTCGGAGGAGGAGCACCCCGGCTAGAACGCGTAGTCGCCCAGTTCCTCGACCGGGAAGGCGGCGGTGAAATTGTTGCCGCCGGCCCAGATCGTGTACCGCGTGCCGTCGCGGCTGAAGAGGTAGACCTGGTTCGTGTCTTCGCGGTAGACCGCAGCGCCGACGGCCGAGATCGGGGCGTTGCCGCCGCCGAACTGCGAGGGGAACGTGAACACGTCGGAGAACGAGTCGTTCTCGGGCTGCCAGAGCTGCCACTCCGTCCCGTTCTGGTTGAAGAGCACGATGCTGTTCGAGGCGAAGAAGTCGCCCTCGACGGCCGCGCCGATCGAGCTGAGTTCGTAGCCCTGCTCGTCGTACTCCTCTTCGAAGGAGGCCGGCGTGTCGAAATCCGCCGTGTCGCGCTCGTAGTTGGTGAACGTGTCGCCGTCGTTCGCGAAGAAGTACGTCTCGCCCTCGTCGAACACGCTCGCGGCGGCGGCGACATCGTCGAGCGGGATGAGGCCGTTCTCGATGTCGTCGAGGTCGTCGGGGTCGGTGGAGACGCCGGTGACGGGGTTGAAGACGAGGAAGCGGTCGCCGCTCGTGTTAAAGAACACGATGCGGCTGTCGCCCGCGTTCGGATAGGCCGCGCCGACGGCGGTGCCGCCGCTCGATCCGCCGCCCTGCCCGAAGGAGAACGTCGCGGAAGCACCCGTGGCGGCGTTGCCGGCCGCGTCGCGGACGCCGTTCGCGGTGACGGTGTACGTCCGCCGCTCGTCGTCGTCGAGGCCGGCGGCGAGGGTGAGCGTGACGCTCGCGCCATTCGCGGTGGCCGCGGTGACGGTCGCGCCGGGGGTGACGGTAAAGGCCGAGGCCGTGACGCTCGCCGCGTCGAGCGCTTCGCTGAAGGTGACGGAGACGGTGCTACCGTCGGAGCTGCTGGCGCTGAGGATCGTGGGCGGCATCGTGTCGCCGTTGTCATCGCCGTCGCCGCCGCTGTCGCAGGCGGCGAGGGGGAGGAGGAACGCGGCGCAGGCCATCACGCGCAGCGCGGAGCGGAGTCGGGAGGTCGGGAGGGAGCGCATGGGTCGGTCGGTTTGTTGGAGAGTCGCAAGGGGGGGCCGTCGGGGCGGCCTCTATCTCCTCACGCAGCACTCGCGTGCCCAACCGATCACGCATCGTCAAAAAAACCCGCGCTCTACCGAACCACATTATCTTTAACCCCCGCCCCACGTCCCCATCCTCTGCGCCCTCCGTGACTGCCCCCGCGCACGAGATCACCGACCTCCTCGCCGACCTCAGCGACGGCAACCGCGCGGCCGTCGACCTCATCCTTCCCCGGGTCTACGACGAGTTGCAGGCGCTCGCGCACGGCAAGCTCCGCCGCGAGCGCGCCGACCACACGCTGAACACGACGGCGCTCGTGCACGAGGCCTACCTCAAGCTCGTCAAGCAGGACCGGGTGACGTGGCAGAACCGGGCGCACTTCTTCGCGATCGCGTCGACGGCGATGCGGCGCATCCTCGTCAACTACGCCCACAAGCGGAACGCGGAGAAGCGCGGCGGCGGACTCGCGCTCGCCACGTTCGAGGAGGGGATGGGCCACGGCTACGAGGCCCGCGCCGAGGAACTCATCGCGCTCGACACGGCCCTCGAGCGGCTGGCCGAGCGCGACGTGCGGCAGAGCCAGGTCGTCGAGTACCGCTTCTTCGGCGGGCTCACGCACGAGGAGATCGCCGAAGTCCTCGGCGTCTCGGTGCCGACGGTGGGGCGGGACTGGCGCTTCGCGCGGGCGTGGCTCAGCCGCGAACTCGCCGACGACCTCCCCGAATAGCGCCTCCCCGAGTAGCGGGCCGCGCGGTCGGTGATCGGTCGCGCCGGTGTTTGCT
The DNA here is from genome assembly GCA_039944855.1 of Rhodothermales bacterium. NCBI lineage: Bacteria > Pseudomonadati > Rhodothermota > Rhodothermia > Rhodothermales > Rhodothermales bacterium. The sequence continues at coordinate 136,325 of JBDUXZ010000003.1, forward strand.
GCGTATCCATGTACAGGCCCTCTCCCCGTATGCCCGAGCCGATGGATGCCGCCCGCTGGACCGCCGTCCAGACCCTGTTCGAGGCCGCGCTCGACTGCTCACCGGCCGAGCGCGACGCCTTCCTCCGCGCCGCCTGCGTGAACGCCGACGGCGTGCTCGACGCCGACCTCTACGCCGAGGTCGCCTCCCTCGTCAACGTCGAGGTCCACAGCCTGCTCCGCGGCCTCGCCGTCGACGCCGTCGACCTCCCGGCGATGCTCTCGATGGAGGGCGAGCGCGTGGGGCCGTACCGGATCGTGCGGGAACTGGGGCGCGGCGGGATGGGCATCGTCTACCTCGCCGAGCGGGACGACGGCGCGTACGAGCAGGCCGTCGCGCTCAAGCTCGTCAAGCGGGGGATGGACTCGGAGTCGATCGTGCGGCGGTTCCAGCAGGAGCGGCAGATCCTCGCCCGCCTCGCGCACCCCGGCATCGCCCGCCTCCTCGACGGCGGCCTCGCCGACGACGGCCGCCCGTACTTCGCGATGGAGGTCGTCGAGGGCGAGCCGATCACGGCGTACTGCGACGCGCGGGCGCTCGGCGTCGGCGCCCGCCTCGCGCTCTTCGAACGCGTCTGCGACGCGGTGGCGTACGCCCACACCCGCCTCATCGTCCACCGCGACCTCAAGCCGTCGAACATCCTCATCACCGACGGCGAGGCCGGGCCGGAGGTGAAGCTCCTCGACTTCGGGATCGCCCGCCTGCTCGAACACGACGGGCCGGGGCTGACGTGGTCCGGCCTCCGCCCGATGACGCCGGAGTACGCCGCGCCCGAGCAGGTCCGCGGCGAGCCCGTCACGACCGCCGCCGACGTGTACGCTCTCGGCACGCTCCTCTACGAACTCCTCGCCGGCCGCCGCCCCCACGCGCTCGACCGGAAAGATCCGCGCGCCCTCGAAGCGGCCATCCTCGACGCCGAGCCGCCGCGCCCGAGCCTCGCCGTGCGGCAGGCCGTGACGATCGAGGGGGACGACGGGCCGCGCGCCGTGACGCCCGAGGGCGTCGCCCACACGCGGGCCACGACGCCCGAGCGGCTGACGCGTCGGCTCGCGGGCGACCTCGACACGATCACGCTCAAAGCGCTCGCGAAAGAGCCCGACGCGCGCTACTCCTCCGCCGAAGCCCTCGCCGACGACGTCCGCCGCCACCGGCGCGGCATCCCCGTCGAGGCCCGGCGCGCCACGGCGGGCTACCGGGTGCGGAAGTTCGTCATGCGCCACCGCGTCGGCGTGGCGACGGCGGCGGGCATCGTCGCCGTGCTCGCCGCCGTCATCGGGTTTTACACGGCGCGCCTCGCTGCTGAACGCGACCGCGCCCAGCTCGAAGCCGCCAAGGCAACGCAGGTGGCGGCGTTCCTCGGCGGCGTGTTCCAGAGCGCCGACCCGAACGAGACGCGCGGCGACTCCGCCCTCGTCCGCGACGTGCTCGACCGCGGCGCCGCGCGCATCGGCGAACTCGCCGACCAGCCCGACGTGCAGGCCGCGCTCCTCCACGTCGTCGGCGAGGTCTACACCACGCTCGAACGGTACGACCGCGCCGACTCGCTCCTCTCGGCCTCGCTCGGGCTCCGCCGCACGCTCGGCTCGCCGCCTGAGGAGGTCGCCGCCGTCGCCGTCAGCCTCGCCCGCCTCCGCGACTACACCGGCGACTACGCCGCGGCAGACTCGCTCTTCCGCCTCGCCCTCGCGCTCCAGCGCGGCGCGCTCGGCCCCGACCACCCCGACGTCGCCGTGACGCTCCACGGCCTCGGCGCGGTCCACTACCGCCTCGGCCGCTACGCCGAAGCCGATTCCCTTTTCGACGCCGCTCTCACCATCCAGCTTCAGCACTTCGGCGCCGACGCGCTCGAGTTCGCCCCGACCTACGACTTCCTCGGCATCCTCGCCGACGAGATGGACGACGTGGACGCGGCCGACTCCCTCGCGCAGCGCGCCCTCGCCATCCGACGCGCTCACCTCGCGCCACCCCATGCCGAACTCGCCGAGAGCCTGCTCAACGCGGGGCTCGCCAAGCGTACCCTGCGGCGCTACGACGAGGCTGAGGCGTACTACCTCGAAGCGCTCGCCATGCGCCGCGCGCTCTACGGCGAGCAGCACTCCGACGTGGCCCACTCGCTCAACCACCTCGCCAGCCTGCACTACAACCGGGGTGACTACGACGCCGCCGAGCGCTACGCCCGCGAGGGCTACGCCATCCGTCTCGCCCTCCACGGCCCCCACCACGTCGAGGTCGGAGCGAGCCTGGGCAACCTCGCCCGCATCCAGGAGGCGCGCGGCGACCTCGACGGGGCCGAGCAGACGCTCCGCCAGAACCTCGCCCTCATCCGCGCCACCGTTGGACCCGAGCACCCGTACGTCGGCGCGACGCTGTACCGGCTCGGCCGGATCGACGAGGCGCAGGGGCGGCTGGCCGAGGCCGAGGCCGCCTACCGCGAGGCCCTCGCGCTCTACCGCGCCGTGTGGCCGGACGGCAACCAGCGCGTCGGCGATGCCTGCCACGCCCTCGGCGCGCTCCTCGCCGAGCGCCGTCCCGCCGAGGCCGAGCCCCTGCTGCGCGAGAGCCTCCGCCTCCGCCGCGCCGACTGGGGTGACGACGACGTGCGGACGGCCCGCACGCGCGGTGCGCTCGGCCTCGCCCTCGCCCGGACGAACCAGACCGAAGAGGCGGAGCGCGCCCTCGAAGACGCGCTCCGCGTGCTCCGCGCCGCCGGCACCGACACGACCGAGACCCAGCGGTTCTTCGACGCCCTCGCGGTGCTCTCGCTCCAGCGCTGAGGCCCCGTGCAACCCTTCGTCGGACGGGGGACGCTTTCCATTCCTCGTGAATACCGTGCGCGGGGTGCCCGCATGCGTGCGGCGGCGGGAAGGGTTCGGCGGCTCGGCGGTTACCTTTGGCTGCCCCCGCTTCCTTCCCCGCGCCCCATGAGTTCGGATACGCTTCCCCCGCTGACCGAGGCCCGCCTCCGCAACGAGGTCGACCGCCGCCGCACGTTCGGTATCATCAGCCACCCCGACGCCGGCAAGACGACGCTCACCGAGCAACTCCTCCTCCTCGGCGGCGCCATCCACCTCGCCGGCGACGTCCGCGCCCGCAAGACCGGCCGCGCCGCCCGCAGCGACTGGATGGAGATCGAGCAGCAGCGCGGCATCTCCGTCACCTCGTCCGTGATGTCGTTCGAGTATGCCGGGCGCGAGATGAACCTCCTCGACACGCCGGGCCACCACGACTTCTCCGAGGACACGTACCGCGTGCTCACCGCCGTCGACAGCGCACTCATGGTGATCGACGCCGTGAAGGGCGTCGAGAGCCAGACGCAGAAGCTGATGGAGGTCTGCCGCCTCCGCGCCACACCCATCCTCACGTTCATCAACAAGCTCGACCGCGAGGCGCGCGACCCGCTCGAACTCATCTCCGACATCGAGGAGCACCTCGGGATTGCTGCCGCACCGGTGACGTGGCCCGTCGGCATGGCCGACCGGTTCCGGGGGACGTACCACCTCATCGACCACACGCTCCACCTCGCCAACCCCGCGCCCGGCACGCCCGACGTGGTGCAGACGAGCGGGCCGGACGACCCCCTGCTCAATGAGTTGCTCGGCAAACAGGCGGCGCGGCTGCGCGAGGACGTCGAGCTCCTCGCCGGGGCCGGCACGCCGTTCGACTTCGACGCCTACCGCGCGGGCACGCAGACGCCCGTCCTCTTCGGCAGCGCGCTCAACGGCTTCGGCGTCACCGCCCTCCTCGACCTCTTCGCCGAGATCGCCCCGCCGCCGCTGCCGCGCGAGACGACGACGCGCGCGGTCTCGCCCTACGAGACGGCGTTCTCCGGGTTCGTCTTCAAAGTGCAGGCGAACATGGACCCCAACCACCGCGACCGCATCGCCTTCCTGCGCATCTGCTCGGGCCGGTTCGAGCGCGGGATGAAGGTCCGCCACGCCCGCATCGGCCGCGACGTGCGGCTGGCGAACGCGACGGCGTTCTTCGCCCAGGACCGCGGCGGCGTCGAGGCCGCGTATCCCGGCGACATCATCGGCATCGCCAACCACGGGACGATCCGCGTCGGCGACACGTTCAGCGAGGGCGACGACCTCCAGTTTGTCGGGCTCCCGTCGTTCGCGCCGGACCACTTCCGCCGTGTCCGCGTCGAGAACGCGCTCCGCGCGAAGCAGCTCGAAAAGGGCCTCCGCCACCTCACCGAGGAGGGCACGATCCAGCTCTACCGCCCGCTCACGACGAACGACTACGTGCTCGGCGCCGTCGGCCCGCTCCAGTTCGACGTCGTCGCGACGCGGCTCGACCGGGAGTACGACGTGGATGTCAAGATGGATATGCTGCCGTACAAGGTCGCCCGCTGGGTGGAAGGCGACGACGTGGAGACCCTCAAGCGGTTCGAGCGGCGGCAGGCGTCGAGCCTCGCCCGCGACGCCGAGGGCAAGCTGGCCTTCCTCGGCGAGAGCGCGTTCTGGCTCGACCGCGCGCAGCAGGATTGGCCCGACCTCACCTTCCGCAGCACGATCGAAGTGCTCTGACGAGGCGATACGGACGGGCGGAGCCGGGCGAAGAAAAAGGGGGCGAAGCTAACCCTTCCGTGCGGATCACCCAGCCATCCGGCTCGTTCTGAGGTGACGCCTCTCCCCTTCTCCCTTCTGCTCCCAATGAACCGACTCCTCCTGTCCGCCGCAGCGGCGGCGTTCGTCCTCGTTGTGCTCCTCCCGGCGGCGGGATGCACCAACACCCCCGAGGGCGAGGTGACGATCGAGATCCCCGAGCCCATCGCGCGTGACTTCGCGGAGATCGTCGCGCGCGACACCCTCGTCGTGCTCACGCAGTTCAACTCGACGAGCTACTTCCTCTACCGCGGCGAGCCGATGGGGTACGAGTACGAATACCTCCGCCTCTTCGCCGATAAGCACGACCTCTACCTGCAAACCATCGTCGTGCCCAACCGCGACAGCCTGTTCGTGCTGCTCAACCAGGGTGTGGGGGACGTCGTCGCGGCGCGGATGACGCCGACGCTGGCGGACTCCAGCAAGGTCGGATTCACGCAGGCGCTCTACCGGACGAGCCCCGTCGTCGTCCAGCGCAAAGCGCCGACGGAGGCGGCGGACGTACCCGAAGAGGTGGAAGCGCTCGTGGACAGCGTGGCCGCGGCCCCGGAGAAGCTGGAAGACGTCGAGGACGGCCCCGATAAGGATGCAGACGAGGCATCGGACGAGTCGGTCCACGAGCTCCGCGCCCGCCTCGTGCGGCGGCCCGGCGACCTCGCCGGCGACTCCGTCCACGTCCTCGCCGGGACCCGGTTCGAGGACCGTCTGGTCGAGATCTCCGACGCGGTTTCGGGCGAGATCTACGTGGTCGAGGTGGACTCGGGCTCGGCCGAGATGCTCGTGCAGCAGGTGGCGGAGGAGGACGCGGAGTTCACCGTGACCCACGAGAACGTGGCCCAGCTCCAGGAGTCGTACTACAGCAACCTCGCCATCGTCCCCACCGTCGACCGCCCGTACGCGGTGGCGTGGGCCGTCCGCAAGAACGCCCCCGGCCTCGCCGACGCCCTCAACGGCTGGATCGACGGCAACCCCGGCCTCAAGGACCGGCTCTACCAGAAGTACTTCGTCGATAGCCGGGGCTACCGCGAGCGGATCGCCGACGCGTACCTCGCCTCGGAGACCGGCCGCCTCGGCCCCTTCGACGACCTCTTCCGAGAGCACGCGCCGACGCTGGACTGGGACTGGCGGCTCCTCGCCTCGCAGGCGTTCCAGGAGTCCCGGTTCGACCCGCAGGCGACGTCGTGGGCCGGGGCGATGGGCGTGCTCCAGCTGATGCCGGGGACGGCCCGGCAGTACGGCGTCTCGGACGCCTACGACCCCGCGCAGAACGTGGCCGGGGCCGTCCGCTTCCTCGACTGGCTCCAGACCGAGTTCTGGCCCGAGCGCGTGCCCGACGAGGAGGAGCGGCTGAAGTTCGTGCTCGCCTCGTACAACGCCGGCCCCGGTCACGTCGACGACGCCCGCCGCCTCACCGAGAAGTACGGCGGTGACAAGAATAAGTGGGCGGACGTGGCCTACTGGCTGCTGCGGAAGTCGGAGCGCGAGGTCTACACGGACCCCGTAGTACGCCACGGGTTCTGCCGCGGGCTCGAGCCGGTGACGTACGTCGGACGCATCCTCGACCGCTACAACCACTACCTCCAGTTCGTCGACCCGCAGGACGCGCCCTCGCCCGCCGACCTCGACGCCAAGCCGGTCGAGACGCCGCCGTCGTGACCGAGCGCCCGTCGCGTCGGGTATGGGCAGAACCGGACGGGGCGCGGAGCCGTACTCGCTCGCCCTTCGCTCCGAGCCCGTCCCGACCGATGACCTGCGCCTTCGCCGACTGCGCGCACACCGCGCACTGGAACCCGATCCTCGTCCTCCACCCGGCCCCGACGTTCCGCGGCCCCGGCTACGTCCCGACCTACGCCCGCACCAGCCTCGGCGTCTGCGACTTCCACCGGACCCAACTCACCCCGGAGCTCCTCACGCCCGACGCCGAGTGGGCCGACATCGTCCGCTCGTTCGAGCGCGCGGGGCGGCGGCGGCCGTCGCGCGCCCACGTCGCGCTCACGTTCGACGCCGTCGCGGAGATGACGCGGGTGATCGACATCGCCAAGCCGTTCACCCCGCCGCCCGGCTGACGTCCAGAACCGCGTGCCCGTCATCCGCGCCGCCGCGCGCGAAGAACGCCTGGAGTTCGCGGAGCGTGCCCGGCGCCGAGGGCGTATCCCGCACGACGCGCCCGCCCGCGAGCACCAACACACGCGAGCACACGTCGACGACGTGGTCGAGGTCGTGGCTGGAGACGAGGACGGTCGCACCGCGCTCGCGCTCGCGCCGGAGGAGGGCTTCGAGCTGGATGCGCGCGCCGGGGTCGAGGTTGGCGAAGGGCTCGTCGAGCACGACGAGGCCGGGCTCGGGCAGGAGGGCGCCGACGACGCCGACTTTGCCGGCGTTGCCGAGCGAGAGGTCGCGCAGGAGCGGATCGCCTCCCGTCACGGTCGGGCCGAGGAAGGCGGCGTAGCGCGCGACGCGGCGCTCCGTCTCGTCGGCCGGGAGCCCGTACGCCCCGCCGATGAGACGGAAGTACTCGCGCGGCCGGAGGTAGTCGACGAGGAAGCCCGCGTCGAGAAACGCACCGACGCGCGGCTTCCACGCATCGCTCGCGCCGACGACGGTGTCGTCGACGGCGACCGTCCCGGTCGTCGGCCGGATGAGGTCGAGCGTGAGCCGGAGCAGCGTCGTCTTCCCCGCCCCGTTGTTGCCGACGAGCCCGACGGCCTCGCCCGGCGCGATGGAGAGGCGGTCGAGGGCTAGCGCCTCCGTGTCGCCGTAGCGCTTCACGAGGTCGGTGGCGACGACCGAGACGCCGACGGTAGCGTGGGCGCGGGGAGGAAGGTCGGGCATCGAAACGGGCATCGGACAGCGTTAGAGGACGGAGCGGAAGCGGAGGGCGACGGCGTGGCGCTGCCGCACGAGGCGGACCTCGATCAGCCGCGCCCACAGCGGGAGTCCGAGCACACCGGCCGCGCCGACGACCGACGTCGCCGCGAGCCCACCGTCCGGCCCGAGCCCGACGAACAGCGCGACGGCGACAGCCCCGGCAAGCGCGAGCACGACCTGCGGCGGGAGCGATTGGACGCGCGGGCTCCCCATGAACTTGTCCTCGACGTCGAGCGGCTTCGGCGCGAACGTCGACCCGAGCACGGCCACGGGCGCGAGCACGCCCGCGCAGAACAGCACGGCCCCGCCGAGATCGGCCCACGCCTCGGGCGCGAGCGCGAGCGCGAGCCCGAGTTGGAGGACGCCGAGCGCGGCCGTCGCCCCGACGAGCAGCGTCAGCTTGGCGACGACGAACGCGCGGAGCGCGCCGGGCAGCGTCAGCAGCCGGTCGTAGTGGGCGCTCGCGAAGGGGAGCGCGAACTGCCCGGCCGAGATCGCGAACGTCCCGGTCGAGACCATCAGCAGCAGCGCCGTCGGCGCCTCGGCGTTCCAGCCGAAAGCGTACGCGCCTATGGCGACGGTCATCGCGACGGCGTTGAGCATGATGCCGCGCGGGAAGCGCGTCCGCGTGAGCAGCCGCCAGTCGAGGTCGAGGAAGGCCCGGACGCCCGCGCGCTCGAACCCGACCGCGCCCGGGCTCCGGTCCCGCCGCGCCCGTGTGGGTGGGTCGAGGTAGAGCGATTCGACGACGCTCCGATGCGCGAACGCCCCGAACGCGACGGCGAGCACACCGATCAACACAGCGGTCAACGCAGCGTTCGGTCCGAGCACGCCGCCCGCCGCGAGCGTGACCGCCGCCGCGCCCGCGAGCGCCGCGCCGACGACCGCCACCGTCTCGCCCGGCGCCGTCCCGAGCCGCGTCTTCCACACGACGACCGCGACGTGCGACACGGCCACGAGCGCGACGACGCCGAGCACGAACCCGAGCGCGGCCGTGCTGCCCGCCGCCTCGCGCACGGTCCGCGCCGCGAACGGCACGGCGAAGGCGAGCGGGGCCACGTTGAACACCGTCAGCACCGAGCGGATCGTCACCGCGCGCGCCACGCGCCGCCGCGCGACGGGCAGGACGAGAAACACCTCCGCCCCCCGCGTCGGCACGTCCTGAAACAGCACGCGGCCCACCGTCAGCAGCCCGAGCGCTGGGAGCAATGCCTGCTCGACGACGACGAGCGCCGAGACGCCAGGCGCCCATACCGAGAGCGTGTCCGGGAGCAGGAAGCCGAGCGCCGCCGCCGAGGCGACGGCGTAGACGAGCCCGAGCCCTTTCAGCACGGCGAGCACGAGCCGGCCGCCGAGATACGGCGCGCGACGGAAGGCGAGGGCCTGGAGATAGAGCAGCGTCTGGAGCAGAAGGCGGGCGAAATAGCAGAGGGGAAGGACAGAACTCCGGGTATCGGGAAGACGCGCGCCAACCTATAAACCTCCGCCCTCATCCGGCAGGCCTCGGCGATACTTTCCTGCGGTCACCGTGCCGCCCGCACCCTCTACCTACCTGACGCCGCCCCGATGCCATGGATGTAATCGAGACCGAGCGCCTGGTGCTCCGCCACCAGACCGAGGACGACGCCCCGTTCGTCCTCGGCCTCATGAACGACCCCGACTGGCTGCGCCACATCGGTGACCGGGGCGTCCGAACCGTCGCTGATGCCCGTGCTTACATCCGCGACGGCGCCGTCGCGATGTACGCGCAGCACGGGATCGGACTCTACCTCGTCGAGGCGAAAAGAAGGCGCGTCCCGGTCGGCGTCTGCGGGCTCCTCCGGCGGGCGACGTTCGACGACGTGGACCTCGGCTTCGCGCTCGCCCCCGAGCATCGGGGCCGAGGGTATGCACGGGAAGCCGCTGCCGCGACGGTGGCGTACGGCCGCGACGTACTCGGGCTCGACCGGATCGCCGCCATCGTCTCGCCCGGAAACGCCGCGTCTGTCCGACTGCTCGAAGGCCTCGGGTTCGCATTCGAGCGGCCGTTCACGTACCCCGACGGGGACGCGGTGCAGCTCTTCGCGCTGGACCTCTGAGCCCGTCTCACTCGGCTGCGCCGTAGAGGCCTTCGTAGACCGCCCGGTTGCGCGTCAGCTTCTTCACGTAGTCGCGCGTCTCGGAGAAGGGGATCCGCTCGGTGAACAGCTCCGCGTCGGCCTCGAACTCGGGGAACGTGCGCCACTGATCGACCTGATGCGGGCCGGCGTTGTACGCGGCGAACACGGCGGGGAGGGAGCCGTCGTAGGCGTCGATGAACTCGGCGAGGTACGTGGTGCCGAGGAAGGCGGCGACCTCGGGCTGGTAGAGATCGTCGGCGCTCCAGTTTTCCAGGCCGGCGGACGCGGCGAGGGCAGCGCCGGTGCGGGGCATGATCTGCATGAGCCCGCGCGCGCCGACGTGGGAAGTGATGCGCGCCTCAAACAGGCTCTCCTGCCGCACGAGCGCCGCGACGATTTCGGGGTCGAACCCGCGCGCCTCGGCCTCGGCCCGGAGCACGTCGCGATAGGGATACGGGTAGAGGATGCGGAGCAGGCGCGGGTTGCGCCCGCCGCTGCGCAGGCCGTCCCCGATGCGGATGGCCCGCTGCGTATAGCCCCGCTCGATGAGCGCTTCGGCGAGGGCGTAGCGCACGGCCCGGCCCGAGCCCGCGCGGTCCACGACACGGCTGGCCTCGTCCGAGGCCGCGTCGTAGAACCCGGCCTCGCGGAGACGGTCTACGGGTGCCATCAACGCCGCTACACGCCGCTCGGCCGCCTCGTCCCGCGGCGGCGACGCGGACATCGGAGGCGGCCAGAACGGCTCGCCGAGCCGCTCGCTGGCTTTGAGCGCGTAGTACGAGTCGCGGTCCGCACGAACGACGGCGCGGAAGAGGTCCCCGGCCGCTGCCGCATCGCCCGCTTCGGCGCGTGCGCGGCCGGCCCAGTACAGCGATTGCAGCGCGAACTCACCCTTCGTCGAGCGCGCCCGGTAGCCGTCCCACAAGTCGGCCGCTGCGTCGTAGTCGCCGCGGAGGAAGGCGAGGCCGGCGAGACGCATCGTCGCGAGCCCCGCCCACCGCGTGCCGGGGTACGTGGCTACGACCTCGCGGTAGAGCGGGCGCGCGGCGTCGGCGTCACCGCCCTGCTGGTAGGCGTCGGCGGCGAAGTAGAGCGCAGCGGCGCCATCCCCCGTGCCGCGTGCTTCGGCGGCGAGGGCGCGGTAGATGGCCGCCGCCTCGGCGGTCTGGCCCGCCCGGCTGAGCGCGCTCGCACGGAGGTCGCGCGCGGCCCGGTCGTCGCCGAGCGGCTCGAGCGCGGCGAGAGCAGCGTCGTACTGCTGCCCGGCCACGAGCACGTCGGCCAGCGTGAGTCGGATCGCGTCACGTTCGGCGGCGGACCCGACGCCGGCGTCGAGCCACGCCTGGAAGTCGGCGGCGGCCTGCTCGTGGAGCCCGAGCCCGGCGTAGACCCGGGCCGAAGCGAGGCGCTCGGCGGGGGACATCGGACCTGCGCGCAAGAGATCGGCGGCGGCCTGCCCGTGCTCGCCGGATGCGTCGAGCGCGATCGCGCGGCGGAGCGCAGCACGCGCGGCCTCGGTGTCGCCTGCCTCCAGGGCGAGACGGCCTTCGAGCACTTTAAACTCTGCCTTCGTCCCGTCCGACCTCGCCCATCCGTGCCCCGCCTGCGCGAGCGAGCGGGCGCGGTCGAGGTCCCCCGCTACGCGCGCGGCTTCGACCTGGGCACGCCGCGCGCGGAGTCCGAGCGTGCCTCGGGAATACTGACGGGCGACGTCGGCTGCCGCCTCGCCTTCCCCGACGGCGGCGAGTGCCTCGGCCGCGAGGACGTCGACCCACAGCCCCGCCGCCCCCATCGCGTCTTCGACACGCTGCAACACCGCACGTCCTTCGGCCTGCTCGCCCGCCCGCAAGAGGGCGAGCCCGAGGCGGAGTTCGGCCGCCGCCCGCTCGTCGGGATAGCGCGCATCTGGGGTGGCGTCGAGAAATGAGCGGTAGAGCGCCGCTGCTTCGGCCGCCTCGCCCGCTGCATCGTGGGCACGGGCGAGGAGGTAGCGCCCGAGGCCCTGTTCGAGCGAGTCCACTCCCGTCGCTCCGCCGAGCACGTCGAGCACCGCATCCCAGTGGCTGCGGCCCGCCTCGGCGCGGGCGAGCAGGAGTCGCTGCTCCGGCGAGAGCGCGTCCCGGTCAGCAGCGGCGAGCAGGCGCGCGGCCTGCCACGGCCGGCCGGCGCGGAGCGCGGCCTGCGCCTCCTCGAACGACACCGACGACGCGGTCGGGACATCGGCCAGGCTTTCGGTCGGCGCGGGGTCGTCGTCGCACCCGAGGCTCGGAGCCAGGAAGAGAGCGAGCAGCAGGGGCAGGAGGCGAGGAAGAGCAGGCACGATTCGTAAGAGAGAGGGAGAGGGGCGGAGGCCGATGTACGCACGGCGCGCCCGCAGGTCTCCGTGGTTGCTCCCACTTCTTGGATGGGGCAGCACACCCGGCCCGGCCCGACGAAAGAACGCCGGATCCAGCACGCCTGCTAGCCAGCGTCCTGTAGCGGAGGGCGAGGAAATCGGACCGAACCCTCAAGGGCGCTTCCCCACCTCGCCGGTTTGGCGGCCGTCTCGCTGCGCGTTAGCTTGCTACTGAACCCGCTGCTTCGAGCCGATCTCGTCGAGCGGCTCCCTGTCCTACAGGCGCTCCAAACCTCAAGCAAACCAGACCTACAGACCACCGGATGATCCGCAGCCTCCTGCTCGTCTCCCTATTCGTTCTGCCGGCGGTCGCCCAGGCCCAGGCACCACCCCCTTACGAAGCCTCGATCCAGGCGCACCGCGACTCGATCCGCACCGCCTTCCTCGATCCAGAGACCCCGCCGCTGCAGCCCGACGAGATCGCCGCGTTCTCCGGCCTCGACTACTACGACGTGGACCCAGCCTACCGCGTCACGGCGCGATTCGAGCGCGTCGAGGGCGACGAGCCCGTCGCGATGAACACGTCGGGCGGCGACATCCGCGACTACCGGCGCTTCGGCACGCTCCACTTCGAGATCGGCGGGGCGCCCCTCACTCTCGCCGCTTACCAAAGCGTAGTCCCACCCGAGGACCCCGCCTACACCAACTACCTCGCCATCCCCTTCCGGGACGCGACGAGCGGTGGGGCCACGTACGCCGCCGGCCGCTACCTCGACCTCACGATCCCGGAGGGCGACGAGGTCGTGCTCGACTTCAACGAGGCCTACGCCCCCTACTGCGCGTACAGCCCCCGCTACTCCTGCATCCTCCCGCCGCCCGAGAACCGCCTCACCGTCGCCGTCGAGGCCGGCGTCAAGAAGTACGACGTGTGGACGGGGGTCGTCTCCGAGGAAGGCGGCTACTCCATCGCCTTCCCCGGTCCGCCGCTCGACCAGGCTCAGCCCAACGAGAATGGACTCACGCTACACATGCAGACCTTCGAGCAAGGAGAGGCAGCGTACTTCGTGATGCACACCGTGACAGAGGCCGATTTCGATACGCTCAGCGCGAGCGAGCTGGCAGGGTTCTTCGATGCGGCCCAGCAAGGGGGCGCGCAGGGCTTCGGTGGCACGCTCGGCCACGCCGAGGAGATTGAGCTCGACGGTGTCCCGGGGCGGAGCTTCGAAGTCAACGCACCTGAGCAGTCGCTCTACGGGCGGTCGCGCATGTTCGCCTCGGGCCGCATGCTCTACCAGATCCTGGTGCTGACCGAAGGACGTCGCCCCGATGGTCCCGAGGCAGACCGCTTTCTGGATTCGTTCCGAATCTTGGAGGGAGGTGCCACGCCGCGCCTGCAGCGCCTGCTGGACGAGGCGGGCTACGAGTACACCGTCGACGACGACGGCGACTACAAGCTCACGTTCTCTACGACGGGGGAGCGGACACACCTGGTGGTGATCTCGACGTACACCCCCGACCTCACACTCGTGCCGAGCTACGAGGTGTGGGCCCTGGTCGGGCGAGGGCTGAGCGAGCTGCCGGCGGGGCTGGCCGAGGCGCTGCTGCGCCGGAGCGGGGACCTCCCCGCGCTGTCGGCTCAGCTCTACGGGGGCAGCGACGGGGAGCCGATGCTGGTCGCGCTCTCGACCGTGGTCGAGCAGGGCGTCTCGGTGGCGGCGCTTCAACGCGTAGTTGAGCAGCTGGCCCTCGAGGCGGACGAGCTAGAGGCACGATTCGTCGGGACAGACGACCTGTAAGCCTGCGTCACTCCTGTTTCGCTGGTCGCCAAGGCCTATCCGCTTGCCATTGCGTAAATGGCATCGTTATCCGGCGGCACCAAACGCAGATGTGCCGGATCCAGCCCCCAAAGGCCATACCCGGCACATCGTAGCGGAGGGTGAGGGAATCGAACCCTCAAGGGCGCTTCCGCGCCTCGACGGTTTTCAAGACCGCTGCCGTCACCTATCGGCTTGACCCTCCATAGATCCTATGCCCGTAATGCTCTTCCATGTGGCAGTCCGGACAAACCAGCTTCAAGTTACGAAGGGCGTCGCTGCCTCCCTCCGCCTTCGGAATGATATGATGAACGTGCAGGATGTTGTAATTGTCGTAACCGCAGACTTCACAACGTCCCCCTCGCCTCTCCCCGAGCTTCTCTTTGAGTAGCCAACCCTTGAGCGCTTTGTTATTCCTGTTTGCTCCCGCGTATCGGCTCCCTCGCCTGCCCTTGTTGGAGCACGCCCGCGAGCACGTCCCTTTCGCCCCCCAGTAGGCCTCGCCACAGATCGGGCAGGTTTTCGTTCTCCTCAGCGCGACGCCGTGGCACGAACTGGAACAGAACACAGAGCCTCAGGCTAGCTGAGACGGACGCCTGTAGATCCGCGCTCCGCAGACAGCGCACGAGCAGTTCGGTTTCCGATGTACGGTGATCATCAGGCTTCTCTCCATCGACCGCTTCGTGGATTCAGCCACGCCGCCATGCGTAACAACGGGGCCGTCGCAGAGCCCGTCGGCGCAGGCCGGAAGGTACGGCCTGCCTCGCCCCAGCCCCAACTCGCCTACGTGATCAGCCGGCACACTACCGTGCGTATTCCTCCGTTCTGAATCCGCCGGTACCTTACCCACCGAACGGACACGCGCCGACGTGCTCGCGTCCCCTTCTGCCGCCCCAGCCTGCCTGCCCGATGAGAAGCCTCGTCCTCGCCGCCGCCCTCTCGACCTCGCTCGCCCTGCCCTCCGCGGGCGCCCTTGCCCAAACCAACGCCGACCCCACGATGACCGAGCACGCCACCGCATCCCCCCCCCTCCTCCAGGAATGGGACGGGCCGTACGGCGGCGTCCCCGCCTTCGACGCCATGAACCTCGATGCGCTCGAACCGTCGCTCGAACAGGGCATGGCCGATCACCTCCGCGAGATCGACGCGATCGCCGACAACCCGGCGCCGCCGACGTTCGAGAACACGATCGTCGCGCTCGAAGGGGCGGGCCAACCGCTCGGCCGCGTCTTCACGTACTACGGAATCTGGAGCTCGAACCGCTCGTCGCCGGAGTTCCGCGAGATCCAGCAGCGGATGGCGCCGAAGCTCTCCGAGTACGGCTCGAAGATCACGCAGAACGAGCGGCTTTTCGAGCGCGTCGCGGCGGTCTGGGCGCAGCGGCACGACCTCGGCCTGCGACCCGACCAGGTCCGCCTCGTCGAGCTCGTCTACGACGGCTTCGCGCGCAACGGTGCCACGCTCGACGGCGCGGCGAAGGAGCGCTATGCGGCGATCAACCAGCGCCTCGCCGAGCTCCACACGCGCTTCGCCAACAACGTGCTCGCCGACGAGGAGGGCTACGTCCTCTACCTCACCGCGGACCAGCTCTCGGGCCTCCCGCAGTCGTTCGTGAACGCCGCCGCCGCGGCGGCCGAGGAGCGCGGGCGTGCGGGCGAATACGCCGTCACGAACACGCGCTCGTCGATGGACCCCTTCCTCACGTACTCCGACGAGCGCGCCCTCCGCGAGCAGGTTTGGAAGACGTACTACAGCCGCGGCGACAACGCCGACGAGCACGACAACAACGCCCTCATCACCGAGATCCTCCAGCTCCGCGACGAGCGCGTCGGCCTCCTCGGCTACGACAACTACGCGCAGTGGCGGCTCGAAGACCGCATGGCGAAGACGCCGGAGCGCGCGCGTGAGCTGCTCGAAGCCGTCTGGCCCGCCGCCGTCGCCCGCGTCGAAGAGGAAGTCGCCGACATGCAGGCGATTGCGGACGCGGAGGGTGCGGACATCGACATCGCGCCGTGGGACTACCGCTACTACGCTGAGAAAGTCCGGCAGGCGAAGTACGACCTCGACTCCGACGAGGTTAAGCAGTACCTCCAGCTCGACAACCTCCGCGAGGCGATGTTCTACGTCGCCGGTGAGCTGTTTGGCTTCGCGTTCACGCCGGTGCCCGACGGCACCGTGCCCGTCTTCCACGAGGACGTGAAGGTGTGGGAGGTGACCGACCGCGACTCGGGCGACCTCGTCGGGCTGTGGTACCTCGACCCGTTCGCCCGCACCGGCAAGCGCAGTGGCGCGTGGGCCACGACGTACCGCAGCCACACGACGTTCGACGGCGCGAAGACCGTGCTCGCCTCTAACAATTCGAACTTCGTCAAGGGCGCGCCGGGCGAGCCCGTGCTCATCTCCTGGGACGACGCCGAGACGTTTTTCCACGAGTTCGGCCACGCCCTCCACTTCCTCGCCTCGAACGTCGCCTACCCGACGCTCAACGGCGGCGTCCGCGACTACACCGAGTTCCAGTCGCAGCTCCTCGAACGCTGGCTCTTCACCGACCCCGTGATCGACACGTACCTCGTCCACGTCGAGACCGGCGAGCCGATCCCGGCCGACCTCGTGCAGAAGATCAAAAACGCATCGACGTTCAACGAGGGCTTCGCGACGACGGAGTACCTCGCCTCCGCGCTGATGGATCTCGCCTACCACACCCACAGCGACCCCGCGAGCATCGACCCGGACACCTTCGAGCGCGAGACGCTGACCCGGCTCGGGATGCCGAGCGAGATCGTGATGCGGCACCGCTCGCCGCACTTCGGCCACGTGTTCTCGGGCGAGGGCTACGCGACAGGCTACTATGGCTACCTGTGGGCCGATGTGCTTACCGCTGACGCTGCCGAAGCGTTCGCCGAAGCGCCGGGCGGGTTCTACGACGCCGACCTCGCCGCGAAGCTCGTCGAGCACCTCTTCGCCCCACGCAACGCCGTCGACCCCGTCGAGGCCTACCGCTCGTTCCGGGGCCGCGACGCCCGGATCGACGCGCTCATGCGCGACCGCGGCTTCCCCGTCCCCGACGAGGACGGCACGCGCTAACGCCGGCCGCCGAGCAGCAGCACAGAGGGGGTGCCGGACGCGGGTCCGCACCCCCTCGCCTTTTTGAGCGTCTCCTCTACACTGTCATTGCGAGCGACCGAAGGGAGCGCGGCAACCCCGCAGGGCTCAGCGCAGCTAATCTCCATCGGTCTGCCAGCCTGCGTGAGATTAGCTGCGCTGAGCCCTTCGGGGGTTGCCACGTCGCTACGGGACGAGTCCCTCCGCTCCTCGCAATGACAGGCATGGAGATGCGAGCAGGCTTGTGGAGCGGTAACAGGGACTTAAAACGAGAGATCGCCAGAGGCTTCACCATTTCTTTTTAATGGGCGTACAGGACAGATTAGACCGATGGAAGCGCTACCATCTCACCGCGCCCACCTCAGGCTGCCCCTATTCCATTGACAGGCTCCGCAGAATCCCGTACCGTTGAGATGTGATTCGCTCCCTCGCACATAGCCGCCCAGCGCCTCGACGCGTCCGACGACTGGCATCGCCCCGTCGCCCGGCCGGCTATAGCGTAGAAATCGGAGCCTGATCCCGCATCACCCCCCGACTTTCCAAGCGCTGACGCCCTCCCGGGTGTCAGCGCTTTCTCTTTTTACCCCCGCCTCATGTCCATCGTCCTCGCCTTCAGCGGCGGCCTCGACACTTCGTTCTGCGTCCCCTATCTCCGGGAGACCACGGGCGAGGAGGTCCACACCGTCACCGTCAACACGGGCGGCTTCGGCCCCGACGAGTTGGCGGCCGTCGAGCAGCGCGCGCTCAACCTCGGCGCCGCGAGTCATACGACCGTCGACGCCCGCGCCGAGCTGTTCGACCGCGTGCTCGCCTACCTCATCCAGGGCAACGTCCTCCGCGGCGGCGTCTACCCGCTGTGCGTCGGGCCCGAGCGCGTGGTCCAGGCCACCGTGCTCGTCCGCGAGGCCGCCCGCCTCGGCGCGACGACGGTCGCCCACGGCTCGACGGGCGCGGGCAACGACCAGGTCCGGTTCGACACGGCGCTCCGGCTCCTCGCCGAGACGGAATTGAGCGAGCCCATCGAGATCCTCACGCCGATCCGCAGCCTCGGGCTCACGCGCGAAGCGTCGGCGGCGTACCTCGCAGAGCGCGGCGTGGACGTGCCGGCGAAGACGACGGCCTACTCCATCAACCGCGGCCTGTGGGGAACGACGATTGGCGGGCGTGAGACGCACACGCCCGAAGGCATTGTGCCCGAGAGCGCGTGGCCCGACACCGTCGCCCCCGCCGACGCGCCGGACACGCCGCTCCGCATCGAGATCGGCTTCGAGCAGGGCCGCCCTGTCTCGCTCGACGGCGAGGCGTTCGAGCCTGTCGCCCTCGTCGAGTGGCTGAACGCCGAGGGCGCCGCGCACGGCGTCGGCCGGGGCATCCACGTCGGCGACACGATCCTCGGCATCAAAGGCCGCGTGGCGTTCGAGGCCCCAGCCGCGCTGACGCTCATCGCCGCGCACCGCGAGTTGGAGAAGCTCGTGCTCACGCGGTGGCAGCAGCACCACAAAGCCCACCTCGCCGACGTCTACGGCATGCTCGTCCACGAAGGCCAGTACTTCGACCCCGTCCTCCGCGACGTCGAAGCGTTCTTCGCCTCCAGCCAGCAGCGCGTGACCGGGACCGTGACAGTCGAGTGGTTCAAAGGCGCCGTCCGCGTCCTCGCCGCCTCCAGCCCGCACTCGCTCTTCGACGCGGGTGTGGCCCGCTACGGCGAGACGAACGCGCTGTGGGACGGCCGCGACGCCGAGGGCTTCACGCGGATCTACGGCGTCCAGGCCTACCTCGCCGCCCGCGCCACCACCGCCGACGCCGCCCCATCCAGCGACCAGCACTCCGCCGCCCACCTCCTCGCCTTTTCCTAGCGCTTTATCGCGCCCCGACCCCGCCTCCGATGACCACCCACACCGCCCAACACGTCGCATCCAGCACCTCCCCCTGCGGCCTCTCGCACCACCTCCACGTCTCCCCCTACGTCGTCGCTGAAGAAGGCTACTGCCTCGCCGTCCGCGCCCTCGACACGAAGGAGGTCTACAACCAGATCGAAGGCGCCGACGGCGTGTTTCGCACGATCCAGGCCGGCGACATCCTCGTCGGAGCCCTCGGCGAGCGGCAGGCGCTCAAGGGCTACAGCGGGCGGATCCCGCGCACGATCCTCCCCGGCGACACGCTCCACGTCCTCAACATGGGCGGCATCCTCGGGCGGTGCACGAGCGACCACCCCGACCTCGGGCCGGCTCTCCGCGTCGAAGTGCTCGGGGCCGTCGTGACGAGTGAGGAAGGGCGGCACGCGCGGATTCAGGATCACGCCATCGAGTCGGCCGAGCACCTCGCGCACTCGGCGCCGCTCGTGTTCGTAAGCGGCACGGCGATGAACACGGGCAAGACGCACGCGGCGGCCGAACTCGTGGCGGGCCTCACGCAACGCGGCTTCCGCGTCGCCGCCGCCAAGCTGACCGGCGCCTCGCTCATGCGCGACGTCCGGGCGATGGCCGCCCACGGCGCCGTCTGCACCGCGACGTTCACCGAGGCCGGCGTCGTGGCCTCAACGGGCCAGAACATGGTGCCGATCGCGAAGGGCCTCATCGCCCACCTCAACGCGTGCGCGCCCGACGTGATCGTGCTCGAACTCGGTGACGGCATCATCGGGCCCTACGGCGTGGACGACATCCTGCAGGACATGGAGATGCAGCGGCTCACGGCCGCCCACGTCCTCGCCGCCACCGACCTCGCCGGGGCGTGGGCCGCCGACCAGCTCTTCCGCAACCGGTACCGCGCCGAGCTCGCCGTCGTCGTCGGCCCGGCGACGGACACCGAAGTCGGGAGGCGGTACCTGAAGAACACGCTCGGCGTGCCCGGCATCAACGCGCGGAGCGAAGCCGAGCGGCTCTCGGCGCTCGTCGCCGCGCGCGTTGCCCGGTTCGAGGTCCCGCTCGGCGACGGCCTCGCCACCGACGCGCCGACGCTGCACGACCTGCGGTGGGAGGCGGCCCGGTGACGGTCGATTCCTCTCCCCTCCGAGTTGCCGTCCTCCACGGCGCGGGCTACGTCGGCGCCGAGCTGATCCGCCTGCTCCTCGCCCATCCGCACGCGGACATCTCCGCGGTGACGAGCCGCACGTTCGCCGGGCAGCCCGTCGCGGCGGCGCACCCCGCGCTCCGCGGCGTCACCGACCTCGCGTTCGTCGCGCCCGACGCGCACAGCGCGGATGACTTCGACGCGGCGTTCGTTTGCGCCGAGCACGGGCAGGGCGCGGCGGCGGTGTCGGCACTCCGCGACGCCGGGTTCGATGGGCTCATCGTCGACCTCTCGGCCGATCACCGGCTGAAGGACGCGGCGCTCTATCCCCGCTGGTACGGGCTCGACCACCCCGCACCGAAGCGGCTGGCCGAGGCAGTGTACGGTCTCGCCGAGATCCACGCCGACGCGATTGCCGAGGCGAGGCTCGTCGCGAACCCTGGCTGCTTCGCCACGGGCTTGACGCTCGCCCTCTGCCCGCTCGCCCGTCACCTCGACCCGCTCGACGCGCACGTGACGGCGCTCACCGGCGCCTCAGGCTCTGGTGGCCGACCGTCCGCCACGACGCACTTCCCCTCGCGCGACGGGAATGTGCGGGCGTACAAAGTGCTCGCGCACCAGCACCTCGCCGAAGTGCAGCAACTCCTCGGGCCGAGCGCGACCGTGCGGTTCGTCCCCGCGAGCGGCCCGTGGACGCGCGGCATCTGGGGCACGGCCCACGTCGAGCTCCCGTACGGCGTGACGGCCGATGACGTCGCGGCGTGGTTCGCCGATGCCTACGGCGCGAAGCCGTTCGTCCGCCTCTCGCCCGGCGTGCTGCCCGAGCTGCTGCCCGTCGTCGGCTCGCCATTCTGCGACCTCGGCTGGGTCGTGCAAGACGAGCACCTCGTCGTCGGCTTCGCACTCGACAACCTGCTCAAAGGGGCCGCGAGTCAGGCGGTCCAGAACCTCAACCTCGCCCTCGGGCTGCCGGAGACGGCGGGCCTGCTGCCGGCCTCGCCCGTCCTCGTCTGATGATGACCGCCGATCTCGAACCCACCCTCGCCGACCCGTTCGCCCTCGAAGACGCGTGGACGCTCCCGACGTACGCCAAGCCACCCGTCGCGCTCGTCCGCGGCGAGGGCGTGACGGTGTGGGACACGGAGGGGAACAGCTACCTCGACCTCTACGGCGGCCACTGCGTCGCCCTCCTCGGCCACTGCCCGCCGCGCGTCGTCGATGCGATTCGGCGGCAGGCGGGCGAGTTGCTGTTCTACTCGAACGCGATGTACAGCCCCGTCCGCGCCGAGGCCGCCCAGAAGCTCGCCGCGCTCGCGCCCGACGGGCTCGGCCGCGTGTTCTTCTGCAACTCCGGCACCGAGGCGAACGAGACCGCGCTGAAGCTCGCCCGCGCCTTCACCGGCCGGCCCGCCATCGTCGCGATGACGGGCGGCTTCCACGGCCGCACGCTCGGCAGCCTCGCCACGACGTGGGGCGACCACTACCACGCGCCGTACCGCGCCGCCCTCCCCGCGACGCGCTTCGTCCCCTTCGGCGATGCCGACGCGGCCGAGGCCGCGCTCGCATCCGGCGATGTCGCCGCCGTGATCCTCGAACCGATCCAGAGCATGGCCGGGATCGTCGAGGCTGCGCCGGATTACTACCGCGCGCTCCGCGATCTCTGTGACACACACGGGACGCTCCTGATTTTCGACGAGGTGCAGACGGGTGTCGGGCGGACGGGGCAGTTCACGTACGGCGCGCACGTCGGCGTGACGCCGGACCTCATCACGCTCGCGAAGAGCCTCGGCGCGGGCGTGCCCGTCGGCGCCACGCTCGTCCACGAGCGGATCGCAGCGACGGTGCAGTCGGGCGATCAGGGAACGACGTTCGGCGGCGGAATGCTGGCGATGGCCGCCGTCGCGGCCACGCTCGACACGCTCGTCGACGAGGCGTTGATGCCCCGCGCCGAGGCCCTCTTCGCTCGCTTCCGCGATGCGCTCACCGCGCTCGACGGCGTGGTCGATGTACGCGGGCGCGGCGGACTCATCGGCGTCGAGTTCGACCGGCCGGCCAAGCCCGTCGTCGGTGCCCTCCGCGAGCGCGGCATCCTCGTCGGAAGCTCGAACGAGCAGCACACGCTCCGCCTCATGCCGCCGCTCGTCACGCCATTCGACGCAGCCGACACCCTCGCCTCCGCCCTCTCCGACGTGCTCGCCTGACCTTCTCCTTATCCCCATGTCATCCCGAGCTTGTCGAGGGATCTCTCGCAGCGAAACGACCGCTCAATAGAGATCCTTCGGCTCCGCTGCGCTCCGCTCAGGATGACAGGAGGATAGGCCGCGACCCTTCTGTTTCTGACCCCCTTCATCCTTTTCCCTTTCCGCGTGCCGCACCTCACGAGTTGGTCCGACCTGCCTGACGCCGTCTGGGACGCCTGCCTCGCTCGCGCCCTCACGCACCGGCAGGACCGGCGCTGGACCGACGCCGCGCGCGGCAAAGCGCTCGGCCTCCTCTTCTTCAACCCGAGCCTCCGCACGCGGACCTCGATGGAACTCGCCGCCGCCCACCTCGGCGCGTTCCCCACGGTCCTCACGCCGGGGCAGGGCACGTGGAATCTGGAGTGGCGCGACGGCGTGCGGATGGACGCCGACAAGGCCGAGCACGTCCGCGAAGCCATCGGCGTGCTCTCGCGCTACGTCGACGCGCTCGGCGTGCGGACCTTCGCCTCGCTTACCGACCGCGACGCTGACCTCGCCGACGCCGCGTTCCATGCCGTCGTCGCAGCCTCCGACGTACCCGTCGTCAACCTCGAATCGGCACGGTGGCACCCGTGCCAGGCCCTCGCCGACGCGGCGGCGCTGTCGGAGCGCTTCGGGGGCGAGGTGCGGGGCCGGAGATTCGTGCTCTCGTGGGCGCCGCACCCGAGCCCGCTTCCGCGCGCCGTCCCCAACTCGGCCTTGCTGATGGCGGCGCGGCTCGGGATGGACGTCGTCGTTGCCCGGCCGGATGGCTTCGCGCTCGACGCCGACGTGCACGCGCTCGCCGCCGAGACGGCCGCCCGCTGCGGCGGCTCCGTCGCCGAGACCGACGACCGGGACGCGGCCTTTGCCGGGGCGCACGTCGTCTACGCGAAGGCGTGGGCCGGCGAGGCCGTGTACGAGGACCGCGGCGCCGAGGCCGCCCGCCGCACCGCGCTCGACGCGTGGCGCGTGACGGAGCGGGCCCTCGCTGCCACCGACGACGGCGTGTTCATGCACTGCCTGCCCGTCCGCCGCGAGGTCGTCGTGGACGGCGCCGTGCTCGACGGCCCGCGCGCGCTCCATTTGTTGCAGGCCGAGTACCGACTTCACGCGCAGAAAGCTATACTGGAGTGGATCTGGGACCTCCTTCCGACTGCGCCATGAGTTCGACTGTCATCAAACTGGGCGGGGCCCTCCTCGCCGATTCCGCCGCGCTCGCCGCCGTTTGGTACGGCGTGGCCGCGCTCAACCGCAACGGGCCGGTCGTCGTCGTCCACGGCGGCGGGCCGCAGGCGACGGCCCTCGCGCGGCGGCTCGGGCACGAGCCCCGCTTCGTCGCCGGCCGCCGCATCACGACCGACCTCGACCTCGACATCGCGCTCTGGACGATGCGCGGCGCGCTCAACGCCCGGCTCGTCGCTTCAGCGCGGGCGACCGGCCTCCCGGCCGTCGGGCTCTCCTGCATCGATGGCGGACTCGTCCGCGTGGAGCGCCGGCCGCCGCGCCACGTCGACGGCCAAACCGTGGACTTCGGCCACGTCGGCGACGTGACGGGCAGCGATCCGGCCGTCCTCGAAGCGCTCCTCGGTGCGGGCTTCCTCCCCATCGTTGCCCCGCTCTGCGCCGACGGCGCGGGCCGGGTGTACAACGTCAACGCCGACACCGTCGCCCTCACGCTCGCCGAGGCGGCGTGGGCCGACACGCTCCTGCTCGTCGCCGAGACGGGCGGCGTCTTCCGCGACCCCGCCGACGCGGGCAGCCGGCTCTCAGGGATCGACGTGCGCGGGTTCGAGGCGGGCGTCGCTGAGGGATGGATCGCGGGCGGGATGCGGCCGAAGCTCGAAGTCGGATTCGAGGCGCGGCGGGCGGGCGTCCCACACGTCCGCGTCTGCGCGCCCGACGGGATCGCCGATCCGACTGCTGGGACGGTGCTGCGCTGATGCCGTCGCCCGTCCTCGCGCTCCACGCCGACCTCGTCCGCATCCCCTCGCTCAGCCACGACGAGCGGGCCGCCGCCGATTTCGTCGAACGGCACGCCCGCGCGTCGGCCGCGCCCGTCGAGGTCGGCCGGCTCGACGACAACGTGTGGGTATCGCTCGGCGACGGTGACGACGTGCTCCTCCTCGCCTCGCACCTCGACGTAGTGCCACCGAGTGCGGAGCACCCGTACCCGCCGTTCGAGCCGATCGTCGTGGACGGGAAGGTGTACGGGCGCGGCGCCGTCGATGCGAAGGCGAGTGGCGCGGCGATGCTGCAAGCCCTCCTCGACCTCGCCGCCGAGGGCTTCCGCCCGGCGGGCCGCATCGTCGTCTCCCTGACCGCGTGCGAGGAGACGGGCGGCAGCTACAACGGGCTAGACCACCTGCAGCGCGAGGTCTTCGGCTCGGCGCTCCCGCCCGTGTCCGCCGCGATTATCGGCGAGCCGACGGAGCTGCGGCCCTGCCTCGCCCAGAAGGGTTTGCTCATCCTCACGGCGACGGCGCACGGCCGGACCGCCCACGCGGCCCGCGCCCATCTTGGCACGAACGCGCTAACCGTTGCCGCCCGCGACCTGCTGACCGTCGACGGGTTCGCTTTCGACAAAAGCGATCCGCTCCTCGGCGCGCCGACGGTCACGGCGACGGTCATCGAAGGCGGCTCGGCGAAGAACGTCGTGCCCGACCGCTGCACATTCACGCTCGACGTCCGCTCGACGCCCGCGTACACGCACGCCGACCTCGCCGCACTCTTCCGCGATACCCTGGAGAGCGAGGTCGCCGTCTACTCCGACCGCCTCGTGCCGTGCCGCACCGCGCCCGACGCCCGCATCGCGCAGGCCGCCGCCTCGGCGCTCACCGACCTCGGCCTCGACCCCACGCCCTTCGGCTCGCCGACCGCCTCGGACTGGGTCTTCGTCCACGACGTGCCCGCCGTCAAGCTCGGCCCCGGCCGCAGCGAGCTCTCGCACACGGCCGAGGAGCACGTCGAAATCGCCCAACTCACGCGCGCCGTCGAGGTCTACCGACAGATCATCCGCCACTACTTCGCCCGATGACGCTCTGGAACAAAGGAACTGCCGCCGCCGACTGGGTCACCCGCTTCACCGTCGGCGAGGACTGGCGGTGGGACACGCTCCTCCTGCCGTACGACGCGGAGGGCACGCGGGCACACGCGTGGGCGCTCGCCGAGATCGGCGTGCTGACGAGCGATGAGTTCGGGCAGATCGGCGGCGCGCTCGATGCGATTCGTGACGAGGCGCTCGCGGGCGACCTCGCGGTGACGGTGGCCGACGAGGACTGCCACACCGTCATCGAGCGCGAGCTCACGGCGCGGCTCGGCGAGGCCGGGCAGAAGATCCACGCCGGGCGGAGCAGGAACGATCAGGTCCTCGTCGCTCTCCGCCTCTGGCTGCGCGACGCGCTCGCCGCCGTCGCCGACGACGCCGCCGCGACGGCCGACGCCCTCCTCGACCACGCCGACGCGCACGACGACCTGCTGATGCCGGGCTACACCCACGGCCAGCGTGCGATGCCGACGACGGCCGGCCTGTGGGCCGCCGCCTTCGCCGAGTTGCTGGCGGACGACCTCACCGGACTCGCCGAGGCGCGCGACCGCGCGAACGTCTCGCCGTGGGGCAGCGCCGCGGGCTACGGCGTGCCGCGCCTCGACCTCCCGCGCGAGGCTGTCGCAGAGCGGCTCGGCTTCCGCAGCCTCCAACTCCACGTCCCTGCCGTGCAGCTCACGCGCGGCAAGCTCGAAGCCGCCGTCGTCCACGCCCTCGTCCAGCTCGGCGCGACGGCGAATCGGCTCGCCGCCGACCTCGTGCTCTTCGCGAGCGCCGAGTTCGGCTTCATCACGCTGCCGGTCGAGTACACGACGGGCTCGTCGATCATGCCGCAGAAGCGCAACCCGGATGTGTTCGAACTCGCGCGGGCGACGTACCACCGCCTTACGGCCGAACTCCACCTCCTGCTGGGGCTCCCGGCAAACCTCCCGAGCGGGTACCACCGCGACCTCCAGCTCACGAAGGAGTCCGTGATGCGCGCCGTGCTCGCCGCGCGCGACCTCTTCACCGCGCTCCGCCACATCCTCCCCGGCATCCGCTTCGACGCCGAGGCGACGCGACGCGCCCTCTCCCCCGGCCTCTTCGCCACCGACGCCGCGCTCGCCCTCGTTGAGCAGGGCGTCCCGTTCCGCGACGCCTACCGCCGCACCGCCGCCGACCTCGACGCCGTCGCCGTGCCCGACCCAGTCGAGGCGCTCGCCGCGTATCGCTCTGCCGGCACGCCGGGCCATGTCCGCACCGACACCGTCCGCGCCCAACTCGCCGCGCAGCGCCGTCGGTTCGACAAGGGGTGACGCTCGAGCGGGGCCGCCTCCGTCGAGGCGGCCCCGCTCGACGGACGATACCGGTCCTCCTGATTACACCGTCCCGTACGCGAGGACCGCGTCGGCTACTTTGACGAAGCCGCCGACGTTCGCGCCGCGGACGTAGTTCACCGTGCCGTTCTCGCCGCCATACGTCACGCACGTCGCGTGGATGTTCTTCATGATGGTGTGGAGCCGCGCATCGAGGTCTTCGCGCGTCCACGAGATGCGCATCGAGTTCTGCGACATCTCGAGGCCGGAGACCGCCACGCCGCCCGCGTTCGCCGCCTTGCTCGGGCCGTACATGATGCCGGTCTTCTCGAAGCGGTGCGCGGCCTCCGCCGTGCTCGGCATGTTCGCGCCCTCGCAGACGACGGTGCAGCCGTTGGCGAGGAGCGTCTGCGCGTCGTCGTCGGTGATCTCATTCTGGACGGCGGATGGGAAGGCCGCATCGCAGGGGATGTGCCACGGCGTCCGCCCGGCGAAAAAGCCGAGGCCGTGCTCGCCGGCGAAGTCGCTGAGCCTGCCGCGCCTGTTGTTCTTCAGGTCGAGGATGGCGTCGAGGTCGTCGCGGTCCAGCCCGTCGGGGAAGTGGACCGTGCCGGAGCGGTCGGAGAGCGTGAGCACGACGGCGCCGAGGTCGAGCAGCTTCTCGGCGGTGTACTGCGCGACGTTCCCCGAGCCGGAGACGAGGCACCGCTTGCCCTCGATGTCCTCGCCCCGGTGGTTCAGCATCTCGCAGGCGAAGTAAACGCTGCCGTAGCCCGTCGCCTCGGGACGGATCAGGCTGCCGCCCCACCCGGCTCCTTTGCCGGTCAGTGCCCCCGTGAACGTGTTGCGCAGCCGCTTGTACTGCCCGAAGAGGAAGCCGATCTCGCGCGCGCCCACGCCGATGTCGCCCGCCGGCACGTCCGTGTTCGCGCCGATGTGGCGGTGGAGCTCGGTCATGAACGCCTGGCAGAACCGCATCACCTCGCGGTCGCTCTTTCCCTTCGGGTCGAAGTCGCTGCCGCCTTTCGCGCCGCCCATCGGGAGCGTGGTGAGGCTGTTCTTGAAGACCTGCTCGAAAGCGAGGAACTTCAGCACGCTGAGGTTCACCGATGGGTCGAACCGGAGGCCGCCTTTGTACGGACCGATGGCGTTGTTCTGCTGAACGCGATAGCCCCGGTTGACGTGGATCGCGCCATCGTCGCCCTCCCACGTCACGCGGAACATCAGTACGCGGTCGGGCTCGGTGAGGCGTTCCAGCATCCGCGCCTGCTCGTACTTCGGATGCTCGTTGACGTAGGGGACGACCTTCTCGGCAACCTCGCGGACGGCCTGGAGGAACTCCGGCTGCGCCGGGTTGCGTCGCTCCAGGTCTTCCATGAATGATTCCAGCTTCATGTGTCTCCTCGGGTTAGTGGAAGCGGTTCCGAAGGATACAGCACCGCCTCCACAATAACCCGCCGAAGGCACCGAAGCCCGCTTACCCCCCGAAGCCGACCACGAGGAGCAGCACGATGAGCCCGGCGAATCCGATCCCCATCGCGCCGAGGATCAGCGCCGTCTGTCGCCCGCTGTAGAACGACTCTTCGTAGAGCATGTCGCGGGACGGGATGCGCTCGGGCGCGTGGTTGTCCCACGCTTCGTGGGAAGGAGGAGGCGTCGTTGCCATCGGTTCGGAGGTCGAGGTGTTCGGGATGGAGGGTGGAGGCGGGCTATAAAAATACCCGGCATCACGGCGGTGATGCCGGGCACTTCGAAGAAAGCCGTGCTCAATTCAGGTGGGCCCGCATCTCGGCCTGCGCGTGGTGACGGCGGAGCTTGCGGAGCGCCTTCTCTTTGATCTGGCGGACGCGCTCGCGCGTGAGCCCGATCTGCTCGCCAATCGCGCCGAGCGTGAGCGGACGCTCGCGCCCGATGCCGAAGTAGAGCCGGGTGATCTCGGCCTCGCGCGGCTGGAGCTGGCAGAGGATCCGCTCGACGTCGATCTTGATCGACTCGGCCGTGATCGGCTCGTCGGGCGAGGCGAGTTCTTCGTCGGGGATGACGTCGAGGAGGCTCTGGGCGGAGTCGTCGGAGAACGGCGCGTCCATCGAGAGGGAGCGGCGGCCGTGGCGGAAGCCTTCTTCCACCTTGTGCGGCTTCATCTCCAACTCGTCGGCCAACTCTTCGACGGTGGGCTTGCGGCCGTGCTCCTGCGAGAGGCGGGCGCTGGCCTTGCGCATCTTCGAGAGCGTGCCGATCCGGTTCTGCGGGAGGCGGACGGTCCGGGCCTGGTCGGAGAGCGCCTTCAGGATCGACTGCCGGATCCACCAGACGGCGTACGAGATGAACTTGAACCCGCGCGTCTCGTCGAAGCGCTGCGCGGCTTTCACGAGGCCGTAGTTCCCCTCGCTGATGAGGTCGGTGAGCGTGAGCCCCTGACCCTGGTACTTCTTCGCCACCGAGACGACGAAGCGGAGGTTCGCACGGACGAGCTTGTGCAGGGCCTCTTGGTCCCCCTTCTTGATCCGCTGAGCGAGGTCTACTTCCTCGTCCGGGGTGAGCAGCTCTACCTGGCTGATTTCGTCCAGATATTGGTCCAACATCCGTTGCTGCCGGGGAACGTACATACTCGTTGCGCTGATTTATAAGGTTCGAAGGAGGAGACGCGGGGCACGGCCCCCCTTTCCTATGGAGGAATCCATTAACCGTTTCCTCTACGCGACGTTCCTGCGTAGTTTTTTTCAGTCTTCGCCGTTCCTTCGCTCTTTTAAGTCTCGTTCTCGTTATCTGTTGTGGTTCGCCGCCGCCCGAAATCATCGCTTTCCAGCGCGCATCCGCAGGGTTAGCCAGCAAAAAGCCCGGCACCGAACGGGTCGGTGCCGGGCAGAGCGAACGGGGTCGTTCGCGGCGGAGAGGGAGGGATTCGAACCCTCGGTACGCCCTGAAAGCGTACGCCGGTTTAGCAAACCGGTGGTTTCAGCCACTCACCCACCTCTCCGGGGCGTCGCTGAATCGGACAGGCACGGAAGATAGTCCCGCGCGTGCCGCGTGCCAAACGGTCGAGCGTTTTTGACGCAGCCTCCAAAAAGGCTCGTCCCGCCCGTCCACCGGCCCCGGCCGTAGACGCCCCCTTTCCCCCTCCTACCCCGCCCCGCCGTGATCCTCCGCTTCCTCCTCTACCTCATGACGCTCTCGCTTGTCGGGAGCGGCTGCGTCCTTTCCAAGTCGTCGCTCGACGGCACCGAATGGGTCCTCCAGCGCGCGGAGACGCCAACCGGCTCTGTCACCCCGGCGGCCGACGTGCCGACACTGCGGATCGAGGAGGGCCGCATCGCCGGCTCCGACGGCTGCAACCAGTTCAGCGGCTCGGTGCAACCCACCGACGACGGACGGATTGCCGTCTCGCACCTCGCCTCGACAAAGCGGGCGTGCCCGCCGCCGTTCGACGCTCTCAGCAAGGCCATCCTCGGTGTGCTCGACGGAAAGACCATCGCCAACGAGGTGCGGGGCGACGAACTCCTGCTCTCAGCCGCCGGGACGACGCTCGTCTACACCCGCCGCTGACATTAGCGGGAGGAAATGAAAGGAAGTGGGTAGGAAGGAAGCAGGCCACCCGGCGGGGCGGTACGAGCCGACGGAGCATGACACGGTCGGCGGACCCGCTGCTTCGGAGGGTGCGGAACGCGCCGTTCCATGCCTGAATAATCCAAATTGAAGGCATTTAGGCGCAGATTGGGGGTTTGCGCGGGGAACCCCGAGGCCAGCGGGACACACGCCCTGCCACTTCTGATGGACTGCAGAGGCACAGCGCTTGTACTACGAGGAGGGACTCAACGCAACACGCCATGACTCCCATGTCCTCCATTCGCTACTGCTTCCTCGTCGTCGCCCACGATGACGAGGCCCACTTCAACGTCTTCCTCCGAGCCGATCGCTTCTACGTCGGCATGCCGAACTTGGACGCTAAAAAGCTGGCGCGGTGGAAGGACCGAGAGCCGAGCCGCAACCGCTCAGGGGGCACGGCGACGCTGTGGCCCTGCTGCGATTCCGTGACGGGAGTCGAGGCGGAGGACGCCATCTTGGAGGTTTGGCTGGACGTGAAGTACCCCCGCATGACGGGAGCCGAGCCGCTGAGTCTAGCACAGCACAACTAGCGGGGCCCCAGCAGGACCCCAGAGGGCCACGTTCACGGCACAGCCCGCAGAACGACGAGAGCCGGGTCGCCAGTGGAGTAGCATCAACGAAAAAGGGCGGCTCGACGGCCGCCCTTTTCCTGTTTCTGTCGCGCCATGTGCTACGCTTGCTGGAGCGCTTCGGCGCCGGACGAGATCTCGATGATCTCCGTCGTGATCGCGGCCTGGCGAGCGCGGTTGTACGTCAGCCGGAGCTGGTCGAGGAGCTCGCCCGCGTTGCTCGTGGCGTTGTCCATCGCCACCATGCGCGCGCCCTGCTCGGCAGCGTTGCTCTCGAGCACGATCCGCCAGAGCTGGTAGCTGAGATACTGCGGGATCAGCTTCTCGAGGATCGCCTCGGCGCTCGGCTCGAAGATGTAGTCCACGTCGCCCTTGTGGTCGGTCACCGGGCCTCGGTAGCCCGCGTCCTCCTCCATCACCGGCGTCGAGAACGTCGTCGTCGGAATCGGCAGGAAGGGCTCGACGATGCGGTTCTGCGCGATCGTGTTCTTGAACTCGTTGTAGACCACGACGACCTCGTCCCACTCGCCGTCGATCCAGCCGGCTACGACGCGGTCGGCAATCGCGTCGGTGCGGCCGAAGGCGAGGTCGTTGAAGAAGCCGCGGTAGTCGCCGACGAGGGTGAAGCCGCGCTTGCGGAAGTAGTCGTGGCCCTTCCGGCCGACGGCCATGATCTTGAGGTTCGGCGTGCCGCGCAGCGCGTCGTACTGCTCCGTGATGGCGGCCTCGGCGGACTTCAGCACGTTCGCGTTGAACGCCCCGGCGAGCCCGCGGTCCGACGTCACGACGACGACGAGCACGGTCGCGGCGGCCTCGCGCGGCTGGAAGAGCGGGTGGCTCGTCGGGTCCACGAACTCGCGGATGTGCCCGATCATCTCGCGGATCTTGAACGCGTAGGGGCGGGTCTGGAAGATCTGCTCCTGCGCGCGGCGCAGCTTCGCCGCCGCCACCATCTTCATGGCGCGGGTGATCTGCTGCGTGTTCTGGACCGACGCGATGCGCGTGCGGATGTCGCGGAGGCTCGCCATAGTTCAGTCGGGGGTAGAGGCGCCCCGGCGGGGCGTCTGTCCGGGATTACGCGGGCTGGTTCGTGTAGATAGCGGCGAGGTCTTCGGCCTCCTTGCGGAGCCCGGCGACGGCCTCGTCGCTCATCACGCCCGTCTCGCGGATCGAGGCGAGGAGGCCGGGGTGCTTCATCCGAAGCCGCTCGCGGAACTCTTTCTCGAACTCACGGACCTTCTCGATCGGCACGCGGTCGATGAGCCCCTGCCCGGCGACGTAGATGATGGCGACCTGCTCCTCGACCGGCACGGGCTGGTACTGCCCCTGCTTGAGGATCTCGACGAGCCGCGCGCCACGGGCGAGCTGCCGCTGCGTGGCCGGGTCGAGGTCGGAGCCGAACTTCGAGAACGCCTCCAGCTCGCGGTACTGCGCGAGGTCGAGGCGGAGCGTGCCGGAGACCTTCTTCATCGCCTTGATCTGCGCATTGCCACCCACACGCGACACCGAGATGCCGACGTTGATGGCCGGGCGCACACCCGCGTTGAAGAGGTCGGACTCGAGGTAGATCTGCCCATCCGTGATCGAGATCACGTTCGTCGGGATGTACGCCGACACGTCGCCGGCCTGCGTCTCGATGACGGGGAGCGCCGTGAGCGAGCCGCCGCCCTTGACCTTGTCCTTCAGGCTGTCGGGGAGGTCGTTCATCTGCTGCGCGATGTCCTGGTCGGCCGTGATCTTCGCGGCGCGCTCGAGGAGGCGCGAGTGGAGGTAGAACACGTCGCCGGGGTACGCCTCGCGGCCGGGCGGGCGGCGGAGCAGGAGCGAGACCTGGCGGTAGGCGACGGCCTGCTTCGAGAGGTCGTCGTAGATGGCGAGGGCGTGGCGGCCGGTGTCGCGGAAGAACTCGCCGATGCAGGCGCCCGCGAACGGGGCGATGTACTGGAGCGGGGCCGGGGTCGACGCCGGGGCGTTGACGATCACCGTGTAGGCGAGCGCGCCCTCCTCCTCGAGCGTCCGCATCACCTGCGCCACCGTCGAGGCCTTCTGGCCGATGGCGACGTAGATGCAGTAGACGGGCTTGTCGCCCTCCTCGTGCGTCCGCTTCTGGTTGATGATGGTGTCGATGAGGACCGCGGTCTTACCCGTCTGCCGGTCGCCGATGACGAGCTCGCGCTGGCCGCGCCCGATCGGGATCATCGAGTCGACGGACTTGAGGCCGGTCTGGAGCGGCTCCGTCACGGGCTCGCGGTAGATCACGCCCGGCGCCTTGCGCTCGAGCGGCATCTCCAGCTTCTCCCCGCCGATCGGGCCCTTGCCGTCCACCGGGTTGCCGAGGGGGTCGATGACGCGCCCGAGCATTCCTTCGGAGACCTGGATGGAGGCGATGCGGCCGGTCCGGCGCGCCTCGTCCCCCTCCTTCACCTCGTTGACCTCGCCGAAGAGCACGGCGCCGACGTTGTCCTCTTCGAGGTTGAGCGCCATGCCGGTGACGCCGGAGCCGGGGAACTCGATGAGCTCGCCGGCCTGGACGTTCGAGAGCCCGTAGAGCCGGGCGATACCGTCGCCGACCTGGAGCACGGTGCCGACTTCGTAGACGTCGGTCTCGGTGGAGAACCCGCCGAGCTCGCTGCGGAGCACGGAGGTGACTTCATCGGGACGAATTGCCGTTGCCATAATGTTTGGTCCGTTGTCAGTTGTCAGTTGTCCGTGGTAAGGGTTGGTGCCGAGGGCCGGAGTCGAGAGCGACGGACCACGGACCATGCACCACGGACTAATTACTCAAGTAAGCGCGCTCTTCGAGTTGTTCGCGGAGCGATTCGAGCTGGTGCTGGACGCTCCCGTCGTAGACGCGGTCGCCGATGCGGACGACGGCACCGCCGAGGAGCTCGGGCTCGACCGTGATCCGGAGGCGGACGCTCTTGCCGGTCCGCGCTTCGAGCGCCTTGCGGAGCGCCTCGGTCTCGTCGAAGCCCATCGGCATCGCCGTCCTCACCGTCGCCTCGACGACGCCAAGGTGCTCGTCGCGGAGGTCGCCGTACTGACGGATGACAGCGGGGAGGATGTCCTCGCGGCCCTTCTGCACGAGGAGCCGCATGAGGCGGACGATGAGCGGCGCCACTTTCCCGTCGAAGAGCTTGCCGATGACGGCCTCCTTCTTCTCGCGGGCAATGATGGGGCTGCGGAAGAAGAGCTCGAGGTCGCGCGAGGCGTCGAGGCTCTCCTGCACGCTCTTCATGTCCTCGTCGATGCGCTTGGCGTCGCCGGCGGCCTCGGCCTCCTGGTAGAGGGCCTGGGCGTAGCGGCGGGCCACGGTTGCGTCGCTCATGGGGGCGTAAATCTGGAGGCGGAGGTAGAGACGCAGCATGCTGCGTCTCTACGGGACGGCGCCGTGCTGGGGCGCGCTAGTTCTTCGGGAGGTCGGCGATGAAGTCGTCCACGAGCTTCTTCTGACGCGGGGCGTCGAGGGTCTCGTGGAGGATCTTCTCGGCGGCCATGATGGCGAGGTCGGCGACTTCGGCGCGGAGCTCGGCGAGGGCCTGCTGCTTCTCGCGTTCGATCTCGGCCTCGGCCGTGGCCTGCATCTGGCGGATCTGCTGGCGGGTCTTCTCGGCCTGCTCGGTGCGGGAGGCCTCGGCCGCCTCGCGGGCGTCGCGGAGGATCTTCTGCGCCTCGAGCTCCGCCTCGCGGCGGGCCTTCTCGTTGTCGGCGGCGAGCTGCTTCGCCTCGGCGAGCGCCTTCTCGGCCCGCGTCAGCGAGGTTTCGATCGTCGCCTCGCGCTCGGCGAGGGCGGACGTGATCGGGCCCCACGCGAACTTGCCCAGGAGGAACACGAGCGTCGCGAAGACGAGCGTGATCCAGACGGCGAGGCCGACGTTGGGCGAGAGGAGGTCGGCCGCGAGGACGAGGGCCGTCGGGAAGGAGGCGGCGAGAGTCATAGCTCGGTCGGAGTCCAGAGGGGGATAGCAGAGCGGGCGGCCTCCCAGAGGCCGCCCGCCGGGACGCGCTCCTTAGGCCTTGATGGCGAGGAGGATGCAGACGATGAGGCCGAAGAAGGCCACGCCCTCGATGAGGGCCGCCGCGATGATCATCGTCGTACGGATGTCGCCGCCGGCCTCGGGCTGGCGGGCCGAGCCTTCGAGGGCGGCCGCTGCGAGCCGGCCGATGCCGTAGCCCGCGCCGATGGCGACGAGGCCGGCACCAATGCCGGCGGAGAGGAAAGCAAGCGAGAACGGATCCATGAGTACCTGTTGGGTGTGGGGTGAACCGGGTCGATGGTAGGTGAAAGAGGGCAGGCGCGGCCCGCCCCGGGTGCTACGGGGTATCGGAGATACAGCGGGTCAAGCGGGCGAGAGGGCCGCCTCGGTCCCGACGGTGTCGGTGGCGATGGGCTGCCCGTTGCCGTGAACGAGGGGGGCCGACGCTTCGAGCGCGACGGCCTCGTGTCCCTCGACGTGGTGATCGTGGTGATGCTCGTGCTCCGCCGCCGCCATCCCGATGAACACGGCCGAGAGCAACGTGAAGACGTACGCCTGAATGAACGCGACGAGGATCTCGAGCGCGTAGATAAAGAGGGTCAGGAGCAGGCTCGGAATGACCGTCCCGAAGCCCGCCACCGCGCCGAAGATGCCGCCGACGACGAAGATCAGCCCGATGAGGTTGAGGATCACGAGGTGGCCCGCCGTCATGTTCGCGAAGAGACGGACGGCGAGCGCGAACGGCTTGATGAAGAGGCCCATGATCTCGATCGGGATCATGATGACCTTGACGAAGCCGGGAATCCCGGGCGGGTTGAAGATGTGCGCCCAGTAGTCCTTCGTCCCCGCGAACTGCGTCACGAAGAACGTGAAGAGCGCGAGCACGGCCGTCACCGTGATGTTCGCCGTCGCCGTCGCGCTGAAGGGGACGAGGCCGAGGAGGTTGACGGTCAGGATGAAGAAGAAGACGGAGAGGATGTACGGGAGGTACTTGTCCGCCTTCGGCCCGATCGCCGGGCGCGCGATCTCGTCGCGGACATAGACGACGAACGTCTCCATCAGATTCTGGAGCTTGCCGCGCGGCGCCTCCGTCCGACCGACGCCGCGCTTGTAGCGGTTCGCGAGCGAGATGAGGGTGACGCAGAGGAGGAGGGCGCCGAGGATCGCGAGGACGAGGTGCCGCGTGATCGAGAAGTCGACGACGATCTCGCCGTCCGTCCGGGCGATCCCGGAATAGAGGTAGACGTTGTAGTCGAACACGTCCTGCGTGACCGTCAGCTCGTTGTCGGGCGGCTCGCCGGCCCCATAGGGCGCGGTCGCGCCATCGATCACGCCATCAGGCCCTGCGGCGAAGTCAGCGTTCGCTACGCCATCGCCGTTCGCTGCAGCGCCGTCGGGTCCGTCGGCGGCAACGACCATGTAGCGGCCGGACTGCAGCGCGCCGAGCGTGCTGCCGAACGCTTCTACCGTAAGCGAGCCGTCGGCGGTGCGGACGAGGAAGATGCGCGGGAGCTCGATCTTCCCCATCGGGGAGAAGTCGAGGTAGTTGCCGTCCATCGTGTGGCCGATGGCGTCGAGCTTCTCGCCTTCGCCGGCCGCGTGGGCCGGAGCGGCGACCGCGCCGAAGGCGAGCGCGCAGAGCAGGAGAGCCCGTAGAGACCGGGTCGTCGCAGCGGTGATCGTCACAGCGGGGTGCGGGGTGAGGCGGCCACTCCGTCGGTCCGCTTCGCGGCGCCCCGGTGGATCAGGGCTGTTTCGACCGCGAGGCCGGCACCGACGCTGACGAGCAGCGCGCTGATGAACGCAAAAAGGTGAATCGGCAGGAATCCTACGATCCCCGTCACGAGGAGGAGCGCCAGGCCCATCCGCCCGAGCATGCCGAGGAGGACGACCGCGTAAAAGGTCTTGTCCTCTCGGCCCCGAACGAGGCGGTAGAGCCCGTAGCTCGCCAGCGCGTTGGCTAGCCCGATGGCGCCGCCCAGCACGATTGACAGGAGTACGTCGGTCGTCATAGCGGGGGCGGTGGCGTCGAGCGAGGACGCTCCTGCGAGCAGGGCGGGCAAATTAAGCGGAGCGGATTGGAGGGGCCGGGGAGAGGTGGTGAAATCTGGACGAATCGGCCCGTTCCGCGGCGTTACGCCCGCGGCCCGCCAGCCCCCGATCCCCCGTCCTCCCGCGCCTCGCTCGCGGCCTTCTCGGCCTTCTCGGCCTTCTTCGCCGCGCTCGCCCGGTCCATCTCGCGGACGACGCGGTAGAGCGTCGCCCCCGTCGCCACCACGCTCAGGACGATGCCGGTGATGAGCAGCCACGGGCTCGTCCCGAACCACCCGTCGGCGAAGTAGCCGAGGAGGAGGAAGAACACCATCGAGATCGTGATCTCGATGCCGAGGCCGAAGTAGGGCCCCGCCTCCCGCATCGAGCTGCCGAAGATGCGGACGGGCGCGTTCCTCTTATCGGGGGGCTCGCCCGGCGTCATCGCGGGCTACGATTTCGGCGGAGCCGCCGGCCGGTCGGCGCGACGGCCTTCGCTCGCCTCGTCCGCCGCGGAGGGTGTGGGCTTGCCGGGGCCGGGCTTCGACTGCCCGCCCATCTCGCACGTGCCCGAGAACTTGGCGCCGTCCTCGATCACCAGCTTCGCTGTGTGGATGTTGCCCTCCACGACGGCCGAATCCTTCAGCACGAGCCGCTCCTGCACGAACAGCTCCCCCTCGATCCGCCCCGCGATGTCGGCGTGGGACGAGCGGACTTCGCCCTCGACGACGCCCTCCGGCGTGACGACGGTCTTGCCTTCGACGTTCACATTCCCGATCACCTTTCCGGAGATGCGGACATCACTCTTTGCCCGGAGACCGCCTTCGATGACGGTGCCGTGTCCGATGATGTTGACCTGCCCCGGAGGGACCGGAGCGCCGCTTCGCTGCTTCGACATGGTGGGGTCGCTGTTGTCGTTTCTAAAAAGGGCCATGGTGCCTAGTTCGTCAAGCGTGGTGGAGAGGCAACGTAATGGGTTGTACGCCTCGCGGTACGAGGCCGGCCCCGTCCAATAGTACGCCCCGGCTTTTCGTCCGGTCTCGGCGACAAACCGCCCGTCCCATCCCACGCGGACCTCGGCGCAGAAGGCGTCAGCGTCCGACGAGTCAGAGTCCGATGAGGTAGAGCCGGGGGTCCTGCGCCAGCCCGTTCCGCCACAGTTCGAAATGGAGGTGGGGGCCGGTCGTGATCTCGCCGGTGTTGCCGCTGAGGGCGACGGCTTCCCGGCTCCGCACGCGGTCCCCGATGCGCTTGAGGAGGCGGCTGTTGTGCTTGTAGACGGAAAGATAGCCGTCGGCGTGCTGGACGGCAACGACGTAGCCCCCATCGTTCGTCCAGTCGGCGAACACGACGTAGCCGTCGCCGATGGCGCGGACGGGGGTACCCTCTTCCACGGCTTCGTCGATGCCGTAGTGCCCGCGCGCCGCGTCGAAGCCGCGCGCGAAGAAGCCCTCGACGGGCGGGAGCGCGGGGAACTGGAGGCTGGCGAGGTACGCCTCGGCGGCGCCGCTGGGCACGGCGCGGCGGTCGGCAGCGAGGCGGCCGAGGGAGAGGGCGGGCTGCTCGTGGTCGGCCCAGTCGTCGGAGCGGGGCCGCGTCGGGACGTCCATCGGGCGGGCGTCGGCCCGGGTCGCTGCGGTGTCCGGCTGCTCGACGTCGTCTTCGCCCTCTTCCTCCTCGCCGATGATGGCGGTGCGGAGGCGCGCGAGGTATTCGTCCTGGAGGGCGAGGGAGTCCTCGAGCGCCGCCGCGCGGATCGTGTTGAGACGAGCCGTCTCGCGCAGCTCCTCCGGGTCCGGCCCGAGGACGAGCGTGCGGATGGGCGTCAGCAGAACGAGCGCGAGGAGGAGGACGGCGAGGACGCCAGATGCCGCTGCCACGAGGTAGAGGATCCGGCGCGGGTGGAGCTGGTACTGGCGCGGGTGCTCCACCCCGCTCTCGTCCACGACGATCACGGTCCGGGGCTCATCGGTGCCCCTCGCGAGGTCTAACAGAAAAGAGGTCATAAGCGCGGGCGCTTTTACCGAGGATTAACGGGCAGCGCGCTTCATTTCATTGTATCCGCAAACCCAGCGTGCTAAATTAGCGTCTTCGCCGGCCGATGGTGTTAATCCTCTACCAAGAACCGCGCACGGCTTTCAGCACGAATCAACGCTTTCCTTTTATGCCCCAGCACAAGTCCGCAGAGAAGCGCGTCCGTCAGAACGAGAAGCGCCGTGCCCGCAACCGCTACCACAAGGTGCGTATGCGCACGATGATCAAGCAACTCGAGGCCACGGAGAACCGGGCCGAGGCCGAGCCGCTCCTCAACGAAGTCAAGGGCTACCTCGACCGTCTCGCCACGAAGCGGGTCATCACCCCCAACAAGGCGGCACACACGAAGAGCCACCTCGACAAGATGGTCAACGCGCTCTAGTACGTTCACTTACGGCCCACACCGCGCACTCCGCCGTGTGGGCCGTCGCTGTAAGGGGGCTCGATTCTCGTTCCGTCGAGCGCTCTGCTTCGTTTGCCAGCGTTCTGCAGCGAGGCTCCGCTCTTTGATCTACCGCTTCGAGCGGAACCGTGTCTCCCGATCCTCAGTTGACGCGACAGCCGGACGCCCGAATCTTGGATAAAACGGCACTCGCCGTCTCCAATCTTCCGAGCCCCGGCGCCCCTTAGTACCGTAACGGCCGGGCCCTTCTTCTCCCTCAGCACGTCTTGAGAAAAGCGCCCGAACCCCGCCGTTTTATTGCATGTCACCGTATTATTTCGCATACTCCGTGTCAGGCCACCCCTGACCTTACTTGCGAATAACAACCCGGCTTCAGCCGGTTTGCCATCCACTCCCCTGTCACCCGAACCACACCCCAAGGAGAAGACACTATGACCAAGCGTCTACAATCTCCGCTCTTGCTGGCCTGCGCAACGTTCTTGCTCTTCGCCACAGTGGCGGAAGCCCAAGTCGCACGCCCGTACAAGACGCCTTATATCAGCGCTTACGGAGGCCTCGGCCTCTACGGCGGCGATATCGACGGAGCCCCGAATAACGACCCCGACAACGTCCTCAGCGACCCCGGCTACGCCGCCGCTGGCGAGATCGGCTACCAGTTCACGCCCTCGCTCGCCTTCGGTGTAGCGTATAACTACGGGAACTACCCCGAACTCCAGACCGACTTCGACGGCACCTTCACGAACGCCGTCGAGTCGCGCTCGCAGATCCAGGCGGCCTTCCGCTATTTCGTCTTCCCGTCTTCGAAGATCACGCCTTACGTCAAGCTCGGCGTGAGCTACTCGTTCGAGCCGGATTTCAGCGAGGTAACGGACAACGCGCCCGGTACGGGCGGTGCTGAAGAAACCACCGACGCCTGGGGCCCCCTCGTCGGCGGCGGTGTCGACCTCCTCCTCGGCCGGAAGTTCTCCCTCTTCCTCGAGGGCAACGCGGCGTTCCTCTTCCCGGATAACGCTATCGACGGCACGAACCCCGGTGCCCAGGGCATCGCGGGGGACAACTCCGACTTCGACTGGCTCGCCCTCATCGGTGGCGGCGCTCGCTTCTGGTTCCGCGGTGCGGTCCAAGAGGTCGAGGCGACCATCGACTGCGCTACGTCGCTGGAAGTGGGTCAGGCCGGCACGTTCACGGCGTTCGTCAACGAAGACGCCTCGGGCCCCCTCACCTACTCGTGGGCGTGGGGCGACGGCTCCTCCTCGAACGGCCTCGTAGCGACGCACAGCTACTCCGCCGCCGGGACCTACACCGTCACGTTCACCGCGACCGGCCCGGCTAACTCCGACACGGAGACCTGCCTCGTCACGGTCAACGAGCCGCCGATGGAAGCCCCGGTCCTCTCCGCGTGTGCCGCCCGTCCGATGACGGCGAATGTGGGTGAGACCGTCAACTTCTCGGCCACGTCTGCTGGCACCCGCCCCGTCACCTTCGAGTGGAACTTCGGCGACGGCACGACGGCCAGCACGCTCAATGCGACGCACGCCTACAACGAAGTCGGCACCTACAACGTCACCCTCACGGCGACGAACGAGGCCGGCAGCGACACGTGCACGATGACCGTCACGGTCGTCGATCGCTTCTGCGACGAAGTCACGGACCTGAACACGGTCTACTTCGACCGCAACATGAGCACGCTCGATGAGGAGGCCATGAGCCGCCTCGACGAGAACATCGCCGTCCTCGAGCGCTGCCCGGACATCTGCACGATCATCAACGCCTACGCGGATAGCCGCGAACGCGATGGTCTCCGCCTGTCCGAGCGCCGCGCCGCTGCGGTTGAAGCGTACTACGTCCAGAACGGCATCGATGCCAGCCGCCTCCGCGCTCGCGGCCTCGGCGTCGCTCCGGACGACAACTACAAGGAGGACCAGGGCGCCGGCAGCCGCCGCGCCGAGTCCATCCCCGTCCCCTGCACGGAGCTCGACTCCATGATGGACGGCGACATGGACATGGATGATGACATGGACATGGACGACGACATGGACATGGATGACGACGACGGTATGTAAGTCGTCCCTCCTCTGCTGAAAAGCAGGTAGTTTGGAAGGCGGGTCTGCAATCGCAGGCCCGCCTTTCTTCATATCCTCTCTGTATCTCCCACCGCCTGTCCCCCGATGCCCGGCTTCGACCTGCTCGCCCGCGAACGGATCGCGCACGCTCTCAAAGCAGAGGCTCGCCGCCTCGGCTTCGACGCGTGCGGCATCGCGAAGGCGGAACGATTGGACGTCGAAGCCGAGCGGCTCGAACGGTGGCTGCTCGAAGGCCGCCACGCCTCTATGCAGTGGATGGAGAACCACTTCGAGAAACGCGTGGACCCGCGCCTACTCGTCGACGGCGCGCAGACGGTGATCTCCGTGCTGCACAACTACCATCAGCCCGTGGCGCACGCCGATGGGCCGGAGGTCGGCAAGATCAGCCGGTATGCGTGGGGCGACGACTACCACGACGTGCTGAAAGAGAAGCTCTTCGCGCTCTACGCTTGGCTCGACGAGGCGGTCGGCGGCATCTCGGGGCGCGCGTTCGTCGACTCCGCGCCCGTGCTCGATAAGGCGTGGGCGGCACGGAGCGGGCTCGGGTGGGTCGGGAAGAGCACGATGTTGCTCAA
Organism: Rhodothermales bacterium; assembly: GCA_039944855.1. Lineage (NCBI taxonomy): Bacteria > Pseudomonadati > Rhodothermota > Rhodothermia > Rhodothermales > Rhodothermales bacterium. The sequence goes on from JBDUXZ010000003.1 coordinate 178,034, forward strand.
CCGAGAGCTGGGGTCGTTCTTCTTCATCGGCGAATTGATCGTGGACGTGCCGCTGCCGGCGGACGGACTCGTGCCGGACTACTGCGGCTCGTGCACACGCTGCCTCGATGCGTGCCCCACCGGCGCCCTCGACGCGCCGTACCAGATCGACGCGAACCGCTGCATCTCGTACCTCACGATCGAGCATCGCGGGGCCGAACTGCCCGACGGCGTGAGCAGCGAGGTCGGCAACTGGATCTTCGGCTGCGACATCTGCCAGGACGTGTGCCCGTGGAACAAGTTCAGCCGCCCGACGCAGGAGCCGCGCTTCCTCCCCCGCCCCGGCGTCACCGACACCGAGCTGCGCGAGTGGGTCGAGCTCGACCTCGAGGCTTTCCGCGCCCGCTTCCGCAAGAGCCCGGTGAAGCGAGCCAAGTTCGAAGGGTTCCAGCGCAACGTGCGGGCTGCGTTGGAGAGCCTGGGAGACGATGAGGCGAAGAGGCGAAGAGACGATGAGGCGAAGAGACGATGAGTGCGCGACCTGGAGGTGGCGCCGCCGCAAATCCTCGGCTCTTCGGTCCCTCGTTTCGTACCCCCTCAGCCGTCGGCGCGGGGCAGGGTCACGTCGAACCGCGTGCCCTCGCCGCGCTCGCTCGCCACGACGACGGTCCCGTTCATCGCTTCGACGATGCGCTTGACAATCGCGAGGCCGAGGCCCGAGCCCTCGTAGTTCCGGTTGAGCCGGTTGTCCTCCTGCGAGAACGGCTCGAAGAGGTCCGCCATGTAATCGGGCTCGATGCCGATCCCCGTGTCCTCGACGGTGATCCGCACGGCCGTCTCGTCCACGCCCGTGGCGATGCGGACGTGCCCGGCCTCGGTGAACTTCACCGCGTTCGAAACGAGGTGCTCGACGATCTGCTCGATCCGCCGCGCCTCGCCGAGCACGATCGGGTCGTCCGCCGCGAGGTCGAAGTCGAGGGCCACGCCGCGTTCGGCGAGGGCCGCTTTGTGGCCGGCCGTCACCTGCGTGACGATGGGGTGCAGCGCCACCGGGGCGCGGTCCACGTACATCCGCCCGCTCTGCAGGCTCGCGAGGTCGAATAGGTCGTTGACGAGGCGGAGCACCTTCTTCGTGCTCGTGCGGATCGTCGAGGCGAACTCGGTGACTTCGGGCGGGGCCTCAGGCAGCGCCGCGACCTCTTCCAGCAGCAGCTCGGCGAAGCCGCTGATGGCGCCGAGAGGAGTCCGGATCTCGTGGCTCATCGTGGCGAGGAACGTGGACTTCATCCGGGTAGCCGACTCCGCATCCTGCCGCGCCTGAATCAGCGTCGCCTCGGCCTCTTTCGCCTCGGTCACATCGGAGAGGATGCCCGCCACGACGGTGTGGCTCGTACGGTCGCGGCCGGGCGTGGCGCTCTCGCGCAGCCAGCGGACGCCGCCCTGCGCCGTGCGGATCCGATATACGAGCCGGCTCTCGTGTCCAGCGCGCAGGCGTTCCTCGTGCTTCGCCACAGCATCGCGGTCGTCGGCGAACACGACCGACCGGCCCCACGAGAGCTCGCCGGAGAGGAGTTCGTCCGTCGAATAGCCCGTCAGCGCTTCCATCTGCCGCGTGGCGAAGGAATACAATCGCTCCCCGCCCTCGGCAAAAGTGAACGAGAACAGGCTGTCCTCGACTGACGAGACGACCTGCCGGTAGCGAGCCTCGGCCAGCATCCACCCCCAGAGGGTCTCGAACAGCACGCCGAGGCGGCGGAGCGCGCGGCGCTCGGCGGGGGCCCACCGCTCCGGGGAGTCGCTGCGCCCCGTGAGCAGCAGCATGCCGCCCGGCTTTCCTTCCACCGTAAACGGCAGCACTACGGCTCCGCCCCCAATGGTTTCTGCCACGGCGCGCGGGAGCGTCCGCGTGGGATCGCTCGAGAGCGAAGCCCAGACTGCCGCGTCGAACCGGATCGGGGTACCGGATTCATCGGACGCGCCGCTCCACCGGGCCTGTTCGCCGAAGCTTTCGGCCCCCTCTTCGGGCAGCAGCACGGCGACGCAGTCGGCGCCCGCCGTCTCGCCGAGGATGCGCGCGGCGGCAGCGAGAAACGTGTGGGGTTCCGACGTGGACGCGAGCGCCGCGTCCCGCAGCGCGAGCCCTGCCTGGTCGTAGCGCTGGAGCACGCGGAGTTCCTCCTCGCGCTCGCGCTCTTCGGTGACGTCGGTGAGCATGAGCACGCCACCGATGATCCCCTCCTCGGGGTGCTGGATCGCCGCACCGTACACCTGCGCGATCCGCCTGCGTCCGTCGCTGCGCATGACGACGAGGTCGTCCGCTGTGAACGGGTCCCCTTCGGCCAGCATCCGCATCACGAGCGCGCACAGCCGGTCGTCAAAGCCGGCGATCTCGCTCAGCGCTCGACCGATCCACGCCGCGTCGGCGTCCTCGCCCGTAATCGTGCGGAGCCGGTGGTTCTCGAACGTGACGACGCCCTCCGCGTCGAGGTGGGCGATGCCGACGGGGCTCTGTTCGAGGAAGGTCTGGTAGAGCATTTCGCTCTGGAGGAGCGCGGCCGTCATCTCGTCGCGCTCGGTCACGTCCACGAACACCCCGCTCATCTCGTCGCCCTCGCTCTGGAGGCGGACGTTCGCCCGACGCATCGCGCCGCCGGCCGTCTGAAAGCGGATGCTCGTCTCCGCATGCCCCTGCCGGAGCGCGGAGCGGAGCGCGCCCGTCAGCCGGTGCCGGTCCTCGGGGTGGGTGATCTCCAGCCACAGCGGGCGGCCTACCATCGCCTCGGTCGCGTGGCCGGTGAGCCGAGCCGCCGCCTCGTTCGCGAAGCAGAGCGTGCCGTCGGGCCGCAGGCGGACGAGCGGGACCGGGAGGTGCGTCGCCACCGCTTCGAAGGGGCGCGCGGTCGTCGCCGTGCACTCCCCGCCCTCGCATTCTGGAAGTCGATGTCCGTTCGGGATCGACGTGTTACGATTGGTGGCGGACATCGGGGCGGCAACGGGCGAAACAGGCGGAAACGATGGGTGCTGCGTACGAACACGCGCAACGGTACGTCTCCTTCAAACTTGCTGCCAACTCGCCGCTACTCGGAGATCGGGTGCCGCCGCTCGGCCGGCACGACGGTCAGCAGCCACACGAACCCGGTGAGCACCTGCACGCTCGCGAAGAGGAAGATGATCGTCCCGAGGCTCGCCACGGCGTATTCGAGCAGGAGCGCCGCCGCCAGCACCGACGCCGATTCGACGAGGGTGACGAGCAGCCAGTCCGTCGCGAAGACGCGGCCCCGGAAGCGGTCCTCGGTGCGCTGCTGCAGGAGCACTGTCGAGAGCACCCAGTTCGCTCCGCTCGCGGCGTGCGCGAAGATGACGAGCGGGACGACGACCCACAGCCAGCCGACCTGGCTGATGAGGATGTAGCCGAGCCCGCTCAACGCCATGCACACGCCGAGGAGCGCGGGCCAGCGCTGCGCGTCGGGCAGCCACGCCCGCGCGAGGATCGGCCCGAGGCCGGTGCCGAGCCCGCGCGCCGAATACAGCAGGCCGATCCCGAGCGCGGGCTGGTCCGGCATGAGCGCTTCGGCGAGGAGGACGAGCATGAAGACCGGCGCGCCGCCGCCGATGCCCCACGCCGCTTTCGCGAGCGCGATGCGCCCGACGCTCGGCCGCTCGCGCATCCGCCGCCAGCCCTCGACGATCGTGCGGAGCCCGTCGCGCACCGGCGTCGCCGTCGGCTCGGCGGCCTCGGTGTCCTGCGGGATCACCGTCCGCCAGATGAACCACGCTGAGACGAGGTACGTCGCGCTGTCGATCACGAAGACGGCCTGCGGCCCGAGCGCCTCGACGGCGAGCCCACCGACCGCCGCACCAATCGCGAGCATCGTCGACCACGTCGCCGACATCAGCGCGTTCGCCGTCAGCAGATCTTGCCCCGGCACGATGTTCGGAATCGACGCGCTCTTGGCCGGGTTGAACACGGCGCTGATCGTGACCTGTAGCGCCGTCAGCGCGTAGATCAACCACACGTCCGCCGCGTCGCCGACGAGCAGGAAGCCGAGCACGACGACGGCCCGGATCAGGTCGGCGCCGATCATCACGCGGCGCCGGTTCCAGCGGTCCACGATCAGCCCGGCGACGGGCGAGGCGAGCGCGAGCGGCAGCATCTTCGTGATGAAGACGGCCCCGAGCGCGAGCGGCGACCCCGTCAGCTCCTCGATCAGCCGGTAGATGGCGATCGTGTTGAACCAGTCGCCGAAGAGCGAGACGATGTTGCCGCCCCACAGCCGCCGGAAGTTGACGTTCGTACGAACGAGTTCGACGTAGCCCGAGGGCGAGACGCTATCAGGAACAGGGCGCGGGCGGCCGTTCGACACGGAAAGAAGTTGTTCAGGTTAAGGCCGCACCTATAATTCCACTGTCATTGCGAGGAGCCGAAGGCGACGCGGCAATCTCCTTCGGTCTGCCGATTCCGTGGAGATTGCCACGTCGCTACGCTCCTCGCAATGACAAGCCGTGCTGGGTCTAGCTACTCTTACGATCCACGCCTACCTCCATCGAACCGCCAACCTCCTGCGGTGCGTTCACCCCTTCTCCGGACGCTGTGACTTCCGGCCGGAGGAGGGGGAAGAGGATCACGTCGCGGATCGAGTCCTGCCCGGTCATCAGCATCGCGAGCCGGTCGATGCCGACGCCGAGGCCGGCCGTCGGCGGCATGCCGTATTCGAGCGCGCGGAGGTAGTCCTCGTCGATCTGCCGGACGGCCTCGTCGTCGCCGGCCTGGGCGAGGCGGGCCTGCTCCTCGAAGCGGGCACGCTGGTCGAGCGGGTCGTTGAGCTCGGAGAAGGCGTTGCAAATCTCCTTCCCGTTGCAGATTAGTTCGAACCGCTCGGTCAGCCCTTCTTTTTCGCGGTGCCGCTTCGCGAGCGGCGAGAGCTCGACCGGATAATCTGTGATGAACGTCGGCTGGATGAGATGCGGCTCGACGTGCTCGCCGAAGATCTCGTCGATCAGCTTGCCCGTGCCCATCGAATCATCGACTTCGATGCCGAGCGACTTCGCGGCGGCGGCGACTTCGTCGCGGTCTTTCTGGTAGAGGTCGTGCCCCGTCTTTTCTGCGATGGCGTCGAAGAGCGGGATGCGCGCGAAGGGTCGGGCGAACGAGATCGTCGTCTCCCTCGCCTGCACCTCGGGCATCCCGTGCAGCGACTGGGTGACGCCCGCGATCATCTCCTCCACGAGGTCCATCATCCACCCGTAGTCCTTGTACGCGACGTAGAGTTCGAGCATCGTGAACTCCGGGTTGTGGAAGCGCGAGAGCCCCTCGTTGCGGAAGTCTTTCGCGATCTCGTACACCCCATCGAAGCCGCCGACGATGAGCCGCTTGAGGTAGAGCTCGTCCGCGATGCGGAGGAAGAGCGGCATGTCGAGCGCGTTGTGGTGCGTCGTGAACGGCCGCGCCGCCGCGCCGCCGTAGAGCGGCTGGAGCGCCGGCGTCTCGACCTCGACGTAGCCGCGAGCGTCGAGGAAGCGGCGAATCTCGGCGATCAGCCGCGCCCGCTGCCGGAAGACCTCGCGCACCTCGGGATTCACGACGAGGTCGACGTAGCGCTGACGGTAGCGGAATTCCTTGTCGGTGATCTCGTTGAACGTCTCGCCGTCCACCTCTTTCGGGAACGGGATCGGCCGGAGGCCTTTCGCGAGCGGCACGAGTTCGTCGGCCTCGACCGACACCTCGCCCATCTTCGTGCGAAACACCGTCCCGCGCACGCCGACGATGTCGCCGATGTCGAGCAGCTTTTTGACGACAGTGTTGTAGTAGCCCTCGGGCTCGCCGGGCTCCTGCAGGTTGTCGCGCTTGAGGTAGAGCTGGATCTTGCCCGTGCTGTCGATGAGGTCCACGAACATCACTTTGCCCTTACCCCGGATCGAGCGGAGCCGGCCGGCGAGGGAAACCCGGATCGGCTCGGTCCCCTCCCGTTCCGGGTCGTGCCGCTCGTCGTCGTAGGCGGCGAGGATGTCGGCGGCATGGTCAGTGACGTCCCACCCCGCAGCGGGGTACGGGTCGACCCCGTGCTCGCGGAGGGCGTCGAGGGACTGGCGGCGGACGGCTTCCTGTTCGGTCCGGTCGGACATGGGTGCGGGGCGTCGGGTGATGGGACGAGGGGATAAAAATAGAGACGCCCCGGTGGAGCGCCTCGCTACATACAGTGAAGACCGCGGCCGGTTCAGCCGCCGCTCGCGCTCCTGAGTTCGGCGTAGTCCGGGAGCGGACGGACCGTCATCGGGATCGGGTCGAACGGTCGATCCCGGAATGCCGCCGCGCCACGCCGGCCCGTCGACCGCGCCGTCTCCGCCAGCTCGATCCGCGCCAGCACGTCGAGGCCTTGGACGACCTCGCCAAAGATCGTGTACTGGCCGTCGAGGTGACTCGCATTGCCCGTGACGAGGTAGAACTGGCTCCCGCTGCTGCGTCGCTCGGGATTGACCTGATCGGCCTGCCGCGCTGCCGCGAGCGCGCCGATGGTATGCGTCGCGCCAGGCACGATCTCGGCCGGGAGCGTATAGCCGGGGCCACCCTGCCCATCGTTGATCGGGTCGTCGTCCTTCGTGTTCGGATCGCCGCCCTGCGCCATGAACCCCCGGATCACACGGTGGAACGTCGTCCCGTCGTAGAAGCTTTCGGCGACGAGCTTTTTGAAGTTGTCGCGGTGAACGGGCGTCGCGTCGGAGAGCCGGATGACGAGCGCGCCGAGCGGCGTGGCGATCTCGTAGTAGTTCGTCGCGGGGAGCGGCGTCGGGCCGGGCTCGGCGGCTTCTCTCGTTCCGGCACATCCTGCGACGAGGGCCGCGAGAAGGGCGAGGAGAGGCAGACGAAACCGGCGAGTCATGCGCGTGCTCAGTCGATCCAGCGATCCGCCTCGCTGAGGAGGCGGTCTTGGTGGCTGCGGAGGAGGTCGGCTGTGGCCTGGCCGAGCGCACGCGACGGCGCCTCGGCGGCCTGGCCGGAGGCGAGCGCATCCATCCGGTCCGCGCCTTCCTCCAGCGTCTCGATAGCCTCGGTAAGCGAGAACCACCACGTCGGGCGGTGGACCGGGTCGGGCTTGCGCGGCGCGCGGACCTTGCGGGCGAGCCGCGCCGACCACGACTTCGCGTGGGAGTCCGCGGGCATGAGGCATCGTCCCTGGTGGTCGAGGGACGCCTGGAGCACGTCGGAAACGGCGCGGAGTTCGCCGCTCATCCCTCGGAGCGCGTCCTGCTGGGCCAGCGAAAGGGCCGCTTCTTCGGCTACCTCTTCGCGCCGGAGGGCGCGCTGGACCGTCTGTGCCGCCGCAGCGAGCGTGGACTGAAACGCAATCGCGGAACCCTGCTTCTCGGCGCGAGCGGCAAGCTCCCGGACTTCTTCAACGAGTGGAATACAAACTTCCATATGGGAGGCAAAAGAGCCGACATGACTCATTCTGCCGTAGTTGGACATAACGAACGCGCAAGTACCGGACGCCAGCAAGGCAGTTCCGCACGCCATCTATTTCACCGTTCCTTACAGCCTGCTAAACAGCGGGTTCGCATAACGACCCGGCTCTGCCCACATGCTCCTGACCCGGGCCTACGAGTCCGTACGCACGGGTTCACGCCGCAGCCCCACCTCCTCGCGCACCGCGTGCGTGACGGGCAGCGGCATCGTGACCATCTTGCTCAACAGGGAGAGCATCTCCTCGGCGCGGGCCGGGTCGAGGCGGCTGCTGCGGACGGCGAGCGTGACCGTCTCCATCGCGAGCGACGCATAGACGGGGATGAGGTGAGGCAGGTACCGGCGTAGGGCGAGCCCGTGCTTGTGCACCGTCTCCAGGTCGCCGCGCAGGATCGGCCCCGTGAGGGCCTCCTCCGGCGACGAGGCGGCGAGGTTGGAGAGCGTCCCGTGGATGAGCGGCGCCATCACCTCCTGCGCCGTCGAACGGTCGATGTCGAGCGACTGGAAGACCTGCTGCACGACGGCGTTGAGCGTCACGAGGTAGTTCGACGCGATCGAGGCGGCGAGGTGGTAGCGCGGCTTCGCATCGGCCGAGAGGATGAGGTAGCGCATCCCCAACCCCACGGCGAACTCGATGCCGGCGGCGAGCGACGGCGGCTCGCCCTCGATCCCGGCGTAGACGCCTTCGAGCGCTTCCGGGCCGCTCGTCATGGTGAGAGCCTGGAGCGGGTGGAACGAGAGCGTCCGCGCGCCCTCCTCAGCGACAGGGCGCAGCACGCTCGCGGGGAGCGCGCCCGACGTGTGCATCACGACCGTCTTCCGCCACGGGTGCGAGATCCGGCTCAGCCGGCTCGCCACCTCCGACAGCTTGCCGTCGGGGATGCAGCAGACGATGAGGCGCGACTCCGCCGGGAGGTCGTGGAGGCTGTCCGATGCGATGCGGGCGCCCACGGCGTGGGCGAGGTCCTCGGCGTGGTCCCGCGTCCTGCTGATGACGGCGAGCACGGGATAGCCCCGCTCGCGCAGCCGGGCAGCCAGCACACGCCCCATCGCGCCGGCGCCGATGACCGTGACGCTGGGACGAGGATCGTTGAATGCTGCTGCGTATGCGGTCATAGAAACGTGTCGTGCATGATATCGTGGGGCTCGCCGCAGGAGGCGGTCACTCGCGCCAGAGGGCGCACGCCATCGCGCCGATCCGGTCCCCCTCGGGCAGCTCCATGCGGAGCACCTTCGCCCGGTTGGCCTTGCGGTACTGGGCCGCGAGCACGGCGGCGATGATCGCCCCCATGCCCTCGACGCGGACCTGCTCGCTTCCGAGGAGGTGCATCAGCCGGCTCGTATCGAACGACTCTAGCGCGGTCTCGAACTCCTGCGCAGCATCGCCCTCGACGCTGAGGAGGTCCGCCGAGGCGACGACGAGCATCCGGTGCCCGTACATCACCTCGCCGATGGCGTGGCCGAGTTCGCGGCACAACGCCGGCGCCTCGCTCCCCATCACGATCGGCACCACCTTGAAGTCTGGGCCGAGCACGCGCTGGAGGAACGGGAGCTGCACGTCGACGCCCTCGGTGTGGTAGTGGCCCTGGTCGTCGATGTAGATGTCGTCGTCCTCGTCGCAGAGCTCGTTGCGGACGGCGTCGTTGATCTCGATGTCCCCGAAGGGCGAGCGGTAGCGGTTGACGCTGCAGATGGCGAGGCGCTCGAAGGCCCCGTCGTGGCTCGGCGCGACGATGAGGACCGTCTCGTAGCTCCGCCCTTCGAGCAGCTTGTACGCGGCCGCCGAGACCTCCCCTCCACTCTGGAGGTTGGAGTCGGGGACGATGAGCGCGAGGAGGTCGCCCTCGACGGACGCGGGCTCGGCGTCGCGGAGTAGTTGGTCGATCTCGGCAGCGAGCGGGGCGGGCTGCGTGGCGTAGACGGCGCGATCGGCGATGGACATGAGGGGAGGCAGAAGGTGAGCGCGGGCAGGAGTGGAGTCGCAAGGCAATTCGCAGAGCGATGCGGAGGGTCGAACGGTCAGCGGCCGGCGTTGGTACGTCGGCTTCGCTACTGTGAGGCGGACCCGTCGCTGCTACGTTACGACTGAACCGCCTGAACCGTTCGTCCGGTTCCATCCTAGCCGGGGTCCTCCCCCTTTCAAATCGGGTGCCACGGTGCATCACCGCAGCACAGGGGGGCGTAAAGGGGAGCGGCCGGTACAGGAAAGGCCAGACCGCGTAGCACGCAGTCTGGCCTCCGGATGTGGGCCCTACTGGATTTGAACCAGTGACCTCTCGCGTGTGAGGCGAGCGCTCTAAACCGCTGAGCTAAGGGCCCATTGCGCCGTCGCGGGCGGCACGGATATTACTGCGCGGCCCGGCCGAAAACAAGGCAGCGACGCCCCGCCCCCGCGCCTTTGCCATTTGTTCGAAGGGCGCTTGACTCGACCCCACCGGGATAACCGAGCCCCCTTACGAAACGACGGGCGGCCCTCCGCAGAGCGCCGCCCGTCCTCCGTCCATTCGCCGTACTTACTCCTCCTTCGCTGAGTACACCTCTTTGAGCAGGCTCTGGAGCTTCGTGCGGCCGCGGTTGATCCGGCTCTTCACCGTCCCCATCGGGAGCCCCGTGATCTCGGCGATCTCCTCGTAGGCGAGGTTCTGCACGTCGCGCAGCACGACGACCTCGCGGAACTCCTCGGGGATCTGCTTCAAGGCCTCTTGGATGTGGCGGTCCTGGATCGTGCTCTCCGTGTGCTTGTCCGGGGAGAACTGCTCGTCCGGGATCTCGACCTCGTACTCCTCGTCGTCGCGGTTGACGCTCTGGAGGGAGTAGAGCCGGCGGCGCTTCCGCTTGCGGTACTCGCTGCGCGCGAGGTTGCCGGCGATCGTGTAGAGCCACGTCGAGTACTTCGCGATGCGGCGGTACGAATGCCGGTTGCGGTAGACGCGGAGGAACGTCTCCTGCAGCAAGTCCTCGCACTCCTTCATGTCGCCGAGGAAGCGGTAGATGTAGTTCGTGAGCGGGTCCTTGTAGCGGCTCACGAGGATGTCGAACGCCTCGACGGTCCCCGCCTGGAACTGCGCCATGAGGTCCTCGTCGCTCATCTGGAGCAGCGTGTCGTAGTGCTTGCTCTGGGGCTTGACGCTGAGCTGGTTCCGGTTTACGACCTTGCGGGTTTTCAGGGTACTCGTCGCCATGGTGGGTCTCAGGTGTCAGGCAGCCGGGGCACCGGCGGCCAGGGTGTCAGGAGGAACGCGAGAAGTCAAGGATCGTGCCTGGCAGGGACGCCCTCCGCCGGCCCGAGGACCCGCCCGAGGGCGAGGAGGAGCACGAGGCGCTCATCGCGCTCGGCCCCCCCTTTCAGCTCGTAGTCGGCGGCGAGGAGCGCTTCGAATGCGCGCCGCACCGTGGCCGGGCCGAGGCGGCGGAGCGCAAACTGGTATTCTTTCAGAAAATACGGAGGGACACCGATATGCCGCGCGAGCTCTTGCTGGGGGACGCGGCGCGCGAGGCCCGCCTGCAACTTGCGCAGCTTTACAAAGTACCGCGACAGCATCGTGACGACCATCAGCGCCTCGCCTCGCCGGCTCGCCGCCTGCTGCAGCAGGCGCTCGACGATCGCCGTCGCACGCTGCCGGTCGCCCTCGCCGACGGCTTTCTGCAGCTCGAACACGTTGAACTCGCGGAGGTGGCCCCCGGCCGTCAGAACGTCTTCCTCGGTCACGTTCGTGCGCGCGCCGACGAACGCGGTCAGCTTGTCGAGCTCGGCGGCGGCGGTGCGGAGGTCGGTCCCCACTTCCTGCGCGAGCATCTGCGCGGCGCCGGGCGCCATCGTCATCCCCATCGACCGCGCACGTGCGTCGATCCACCCCGGCATCTGCCGGTCGTAGAGCGGCTTGAACTCGACGGCGACGGCGTGCTCGCGGAGCGCGCGGTACGGGTGTGCGGAGAGGTTCGGCTTGCTCCCGCAGAGGAGGAGCACGACGGCCGTGGGGTTCGGCCGCTCGGCGTACTCCTTGAACGCGCGGTTCTCGGCCAGCTTCTCGAACGAGCGGACGACGACGACGCGACGCTGTGCCATCACGGGGTAGCCCATGCACGCGGCCAGCACCTGCCGCGCGTCGGCGTCGGGGCCGTGGAAGAGGTCGAAGTTGAAGTCGCGCTCGCCGGGCTGGAGGGCGTGCTCGACGAGGAGGGCCTGCAGCTCGTCCATCAGGAATCCCTCGTCGCCGTAGAAGAAGTACAGCGGCTTGACGTTGCCGTGCCGGAAGGCCACGGCCAGATCGTCGAAGGAGGGAGACGAGGCTGCCATCGGAAGGGGTGAGTGAGAACGCGTCGAATCGCTCGTCGGCGAATGTACCGCTCGGGGTCGCCAGCGTCGGGTCACACGCTGCGGGCTCGTCCCAGAAAAGACGCAAGGGCAGCGCCAGAGTTACGCCGACCCGTTCCGGCACCCTGGCAATCGAAGCTACCCCGGCAGGGGATAGGAATGACTAGTGGGCATCCACGATTCACGTATGGTGCGAACCCCGATACACGACCCGATGCTAGCCGACCGCTCACTTCGGGAGGTCGACGGCCCGCTCACTTCGGGAGGTCGACGGCGCGTTCGGTGATGTGGCTCTCGTGCATCCGGTACGCGAGCCGCCGCAGCTCCGCCGCGTCGTGGTGAGCGATCGCGAGGGCAAAGCCGGCCACGTCGCGGCGTTCGCCGTCGGGGAACGTCGCGGCACGACTCCATTCGGCCGCCGGGACGCGCTCGAAAGCGTCAAGGAGAGCTTCCCGCGCGATGCGGACGTCGGCGAGGGCGGCGGCTAAGTCGCCACGCACCACGCCGTCGGGGTCCGCTGCGTCGAAGGCGGGCTCGTCTTCGGACACGATGCGGCGCAGGCGATCCGTGTAGACCTCGCGGTCGAGCGCGGCGAGGTGGGCGAGCGTTGCCAGCACGGAGCGCTCCCCGGGCAGACTCGCCGCGAGGTAATCGGCGGGGAGGCGGGCGAGGAGCGGCGCGAGCACCTCGACCTCGGCGACGAGGTAGCCGAGTTGGTCGAGGAGGGCGGTGCGGCGGTCGGCGGGGACGTTCACGACTGCGGGGCGTCGGCGAGCGCGGGCGGCTGCTCGGCGGGGTCGATCTCCTTCGCCTCAATGCGGGCCTCGGCCACGGCGAAGTCGAGCCGATTGCGGACGGTGTGGATGTTGTTCTCGTGCTTGAAGTCCCAGTGTTGTCCGAACTGCGGGTTCTTCTGGCGCTGGAGGTACGCGAGCCGGTCCGTCAGGAACTCCTTCGGGATGAGCAGCCGGTCGAGCCCGAAGATGGCCTCGTCGCGGTGCTGGAACGTGAGGTCGTACTCCTTCGACATGATGATGGCCTCCTCGGGGCAGACCTCCTCGCAGTAGCCGCAGTAGATGCAGCGGAGCATGTTGATCTCGAACCACTCGGGCTCGCGCTCCTTGATGTCGTCGAACACCTCGTGCGACTGCATCGAGATCGCGAGCGGCGGGCAGACGCGGGCGCACAGCCCGCACGAGACGCAGCGCGGGCGCCCCCCCTCCTCCACGAGCACGGGCCGGCCGCGGTACGAGTCCGGCGGGTACCACTGCTCCTCCGGGTACTCGAACGTGTAGCGCGGCGCGCTCATCTTCGAGAACGAGTAGCCGAGCCCTTTGAAGATCTCCGGGAGGTAGAGCTTCTCCCAGAAATTCAGCTTGCGTTCGTTCGGGGTCGCGTTGTTGACGGGGGTGCCGGCCATCGGAGGTGCGGGTGAGGAAACGGGGGCGTGCCGGAAGATACGGCGAGGCGGGGGTGCGGTCTAACGCGCGCGGCGGTCGACGGATTCAGAAAACCGCCTCAGCTAAAGAACACGAGCCGGGCGACGAGGAGCGCGGCGAAGCCGGCGATCCCCGCGCCGAACCACATCAGCGGCCGGATCGCGCGCTCCGTCCCCAGCGCCCACAGCGCGAGCCCGACCGAGAGGACGAAGAAGCTGCCCGCGAGGGCCGTGAAGCCCGCGAGCGCGAACCCCACGGTGACGAGGAGGAAGACGGCGGGCAGGACGTACGGGCGGGGAAACATGGGATCACTTCGGGTCGATGGTGATGGAGAGCGGGGCGAGCAGCGCGGCGACGGTCGGCTCGACCGCTCCGCCGACGACGATCCGCCGCGTGAGCGCGAGCGCGACCGCCTCGCCGTGGCGCGGGTCCGTGTTCGGAATCCGGTCGGCGATGCGGAGGCCGTGGGCCCCGACGAAGTCATCGTCGCCGATGCAGGCGGGATAGGGCGGGAAGTCGTCGTCTTCGTAATAGCTCCCGACGGCGGGCGCGAAGCCTTCGGCGGTGACGGCGTGGAACGTGACGAGCGTGCCTTCCGGTCCCGTCACGGCCTGCCACGTCGGTGCCTCGTCCCGCAGCGCGTCCGGCTCGCCATCGACGGCCACGCCGTAGGAGTGGTTCGCGTCGGTGTACGTCATCCCGCGCGCGGCGTCGCTGAGGTCGAGGTAGCTCATCACGCCGGGGACGGGGTGGACGCGGAGCGCCGAGCGCGTCTCGATGAGCCGGTCGTAGAACAGCCACGTCTGCTGCACGAGCGGCCCGCTGTTGAACCCGACGACGCCCCGGATCGCCCGCACCGGCCCGCTCCGGTTGACGACGAACGCGCCCTCGCTGAGCGAGCCGGTGTACGGCGTCCGCCAGCAGATCCCCGGCCCGAACCCGATCATGTCTACGTCGAGCAGGTCCGGCCCGCCCGCCACGGCGAGTTCGTCGAGCAGCCAGCGATCGGCGAAGCGGGCGCGGTAGTGCGGCGTCGTGACGCGCGAGTTTTCGGGGTTCGAGCCGACGCGGTCACCGGAGGCGAATCCGTAGGGGAAGCCGAGAATCGGCGGCATCCGCCCGCCGTGGTCGTAGGTCGCGAGGTAGGGGCCGCGTTCGAGCACGAGGTCGTACGCAATCGTACTCGTGCTCTCGCGATCCGCCCCGGCGAGCCGGCGGTAGAGATAGGCATAGCGCGTCGCGCCGTCCGCCTCGACCGCCACCACGGTCCGGGTCGCCGGGTCCACGCCGGCCGGGTCGGCGTCGGTCTCCCCGCCAAAGTCCCGGAGCATGAGAGCGAGTTCGTCGAGCGCGTCGAACGTCGGATCGGGATCGGCCCCGACGTGGGTGTTCGGATCGGCGTAGCCGGCTTCGACGACGTGGCCTTCGAGGTCGCGGCACCACGCGTGGCGCGGGCAGTCGCGGGGTTCGAAGCCGGGCGGATAGGCGCGCGCGAGGTCATAGACGAACCGCTCGTCCACCTGCACCGGGATCGGCGCGAGCGCCCCGTCGCGCAGGGCGAACGCGGCGATCTCGTCCGGCGCAACGCCCAGCAGCCGCGGCGTCTGCTCGCCGACGAGCACGACCGGCCGGAAGTCCGGCTGCGCCTGCGCCGCCGCCGTCAGCAACACGGCGAGGCCGAGCGCCCGCGCCGTCATTTTTGCTTGAACGCGAGCGTGAGCGGGACGCCCTCGAACCCGAACGCGTCGCGGATCTGGTTCTCGAGGTAGCGCCGGTACGGTTCCTTCACGCCGGTCGGGTGGTTGCAGTAAAACGCGAACACCGGCGGCTCGATGCGGACCTGCGTGGCGTACTTGATCCGGATCTGGTTGCCGCCCACGGCCGGCGGGTGGTGCGCCTTGAGGGCCTTCTGGATGACCTCGTTGAGCTTGCTCGTCGAGACCTGACGCGACCGCTCGGCGGCGACGGTGAGGGCCTTTTCCAGCACGCGCTCCTTCCGCTGCCCCGTCAGCGCGGAGATGAACAGGACGGGGATGTAGCTCAGCGTGCCCAGCTTCTCGTGGACGGCCCGCTCGAAATCGCGCGCCGTGTTCGTCTCCTTCTCGACGAGGTCCCACTTGTTGACGACGAGGACGAGCCCCTTCTTCATCGACTCGGCCTGCCGGATGATGCGGGCGTCCTGCGCCTCCAGCCCGAGCGTCGCGTCGAGCAGCACCACGGCCACGTCGCACGACTGAATCGCGCGCTCGGTGCGGAGCGTGGAGTAGAACTCGACGTTCTCCTGCACCTTCGATTTCTTGCGGAGCCCAGCCGTGTCCACGAGCACGACCGGCTGCCCCTCGTACTCCACGAGCACGTCGACGGAGTCCCGTGTCGTCCCGCTGATCTCGGTGACAATCGAGCGCTCCTGGCCGAGGAGGGCGTTCGTCAGCGACGACTTGCCGACGTTCGGGCGGCCGATGAACGCGATGCGCGGGGCGTCGAGGTCGTCCTCGTCCGACTCCGGCGGGAGGGCGTCGACGAGCACGTCGAGGAAGTCGCCCGTGCCGCTGCCGTTGACCGAACTGATGGGGTAGACCTCGCCGAGCCCGAGGGCGTAGAACTCCGCTGCGTCGAGCCGGCGCGTCGCGCTGTCGGCCTTGTTGGCCACGACGAACACGGGTTTATC
Organism: Rhodothermales bacterium; assembly: GCA_039944855.1. NCBI lineage: Bacteria > Pseudomonadati > Rhodothermota > Rhodothermia > Rhodothermales > Rhodothermales bacterium. Next base: position 193,894 of record JBDUXZ010000003.1, read on the forward strand.
CGTCCGCCGCAGGACCGTCGCCATCTCCGCGTCGAGGTCCGTGATGCCCGTCGTCACGTCGCCGACGAAGATGATGGCGTCGGCCTCGTCGAGCGCGATCTGGACCTGCTCGCGGATGGCCGCCTCGAACCGGTCGGCCGAGCGGGCAACGAAGCCGCCGGTGTCGACGAGGTCGAAGGTCCGGCCGTTCCACTCGGCGTCGCCGTAGATCCGGTCGCGCGTGACGCCGGGCTCGTCGTGGACGATGGCCTGCCGCTGCTCCGTAAGCCGGTTAAAGAGAGTGCTCTTGCCGACATTGGGCCGGCCGACGATGGCGACGAGGGGCATGGAGAACGCTCGAACAGCGGGAGTAAAGACAAGGAATGGGAGCCCTACGGCGTTCAAGCTACGCCGTTCCGCGCACGGCACGGGGGCTTCGCCTATTCTGCATCCCGTCCGGCGTTGCGCATGCGCCATCCCCGCTCCCGAAACCTGGGCCGGCCCTGCTTGTTTGCCTGAAATAACCGATCCAATCCGCCGACGATCCCCATGAAAACTAAAATCGTAGCCCTCGGCCTCGTCGCCGTCTTCGCCCTCACCGCCGCCGCCTGCGCGGACCCCGCCCCCGCCACCGAGGCATCGCAGACCGAGGCCCAAACCAACGCGCCGTCGCAGCCCGTCTCGCTCGACACCGAGCCCACCGCGGCGGCCGACACGGCGATCTTCGCCGGCGGCTGCTTCTGGTGCATGGAGCCGCCCTACGAGAAGCTCGACGGCGTCTTCTCCGTCGTCTCCGGCTTCGCCGGCGGTACCACGCCGGACCCGACGTACAAACAGGTCTCGTCCGGGCAGACCGACCACGCCGAGGTCGTCCGCGTGATCTACGACCCCGAGGTCGTCAGCTTCGAAACGCTCGTCGAAGTCTTCTGGCACAACATCGACCCCTTCGCCGTGGACCGCCAGTTCTGCGACCGCGGCGCGCAGTACCGCTCCGTCCTCTACTACCGCGACGCCGAGCAACAGGCCGTCGCCGAGGCGTCGTACGAGACCCTCGACGCCCGCTTCGACGAGCAGATCGCGACGACCGTCGAGCCGGTCTCCGACTTCTACCCCGCCGAGGACTACCACCAGGATTTCTACCGCACGAATCCCGACCGCTACTACTCGTACCGGAAGGGCTGCGGCCGTGACGCCCGCCTCGAAGCGATCTGGGGCGACGCCGCCGGCGAGCCCGGCCCGCTCGGCTGATCCGCGCCGCTGCTGAGCTGTCCCGACCTCCTTGCTGTTCCACCTTCTGAGCTCCGCCATGAAATCGACCTTCCCCCGCACCCTCCTCTTCGTCCTGATCGCCGTCGTCGGCGTCGCGGCTTTTGCGCTCGCGTCGTCCCAAACCCCGGCTGAGGCCGTCGTATCGGACGACACCACCGCCGCTGAGGACTCGCTCAAGGACATCCTCACGCCGATGCAGTACCGCGTGACGCAGGAAGACGGCACCGAGCCGCCCTTCCGCAACGAGTACTGGGACAACAAGAAGCCCGGCATCTACGTGGACATCGTCTCCGGCGAGCCGCTCTTCTCCTCGACGCACAAGTTCGAGTCCGGCACCGGCTGGCCGAGCTTCTGGCAGCCGCTCGAAGCCGACAACGTCCACTGGGCGAAGGACAACTCCCTCGGCATGACGCGCGACGAGGTCCGGTCCGTCGGTGCCGATTCCCACCTCGGCCACGTGTTCGAGGACGGCCCCGAACCGACCGGGCTCCGCTACTGCATCAACTCGGCCGCGCTCCGCTTCATCCCCGCCGACCAGCTCGAAGCCGAGGGCTACGGCCAGTACGCCGCCCTCTTTGAGAACTGACGCCGCCTCGGCTTCACGGTAGAGACGCAGCATGCTGCGTCTCTACGCTATCAGTCGGATGTATCGGCCCGGTTGGCCTCACGCGAAGACGTCGCGGAGCGCCGACCGGGCCGCGTTGTACCCGCACATCCCGTGGACGCCTCCACCGGGCGGCGTCGACGACGAGCAGAGGTAGAGCCCCGGCACCCCCGTCTCGTACGGGTTGGGGCGGAACACGGGGCGCGCCGCCACCTGCCACAGATCCTGCGACCCGCCGAAGATGTCACCGCCGACGAGGTTCGCGTCGTGCCGTTCGAGCGCGGCGGGCGGGAGCACGTTGCGCGCGATCACACGGTCGCGGAAGCCCGGCGCGAACCGCTCGATCTGCGCCTCGATCGTAGCGGTCACGTCCATCGTCGAGCCAAGCGGGACGTGGCTGTACGCCCACGCTGTGTGCTTCCCCCCGGGTGCGCGCGTAGAGTCGAACAGGCTCGGCTGCGCGAGGAGGACGTAGGGGTTAGGGTCGGGACGGCCGTCCGCTGCGGCCCGCTCGCTCGCAGCGATCTCTTCGAGCGTGCCGCCGAGGTGGACCGTCGCGGCGCGGGCGCAGTCGGGGTTCGCCCACGGAATCGGGCCATCGAGCGCGTAGTCGAGCTTGAACGCGGCGGGGCCGCGCTGCCACCCCTCCAGCGCGCTTCGGTAGCGGGCGGGCAGCCGGTCGCCCGCTAGCATGAGCATCGTTTCTGGAGAGACATCCGCGAGCACGGCCCGCGTCGCCGGCAGGTCGACGAGGTCCGTCACTCGCTCGCCCGTCACGACCTCGCCGCCGAGCGCCGTGAGGTGCGCCACGAGCGCATCGGTGATGGCTTGCGCCCCGCCCTCCGGAATCGGCCAGCCGACACGGTGGCCGAGCGCGCCGAGCACGAGCCCGAACGCCGAGCCACCGACGGCAGAGAACGGCAGCGCCGCGTGCGCCGCCGAGCCCGCCCACAGCGCCCGCGCCGGTTCGTCGTGGAACGCGAGGTCGGCGAGCGTCTGGATCGGAAGGATCGCGCGGAGGCCGAAGCCGGCGAGCGCCGGGAGGTGGCGCGGGAGGTGGACGAGCGGCTGCAGGATCTCCTCGGCCAGCTTCGGCCACGCGGCGGCGAGCGGCTCGAACAGGCGGCGGTACGCCGCCCTGTCGCGCCCGAGCCCAGCCGCTGTCGCCTCGACCGAGCGGTGCAGGAGCGCGGCCCGCCCGCCGTCGAGCGGGTGCGCGAGCGGCATGTCGGGGTGGATCCAGCGGAGGCCGTAGCGCTCCAGCGGGAGCCGCTTGAAGAACGGCGAGCCGAGCCCGAGCGGGAAAACCGCCGCGCCGAAGTCGTGCACGAACCCCGGCTTCGTCAGCGGCAGCGAGCGGACGCCGCCGCCCGCCGTCTCGTTCGCTTCGAGCACGACGACGCGCTGCCCCGCCTCGGCGAGCGTGATCGCCGCCGCCAGCCCGTTCGGCCCGGCTCCGATTACGATGGCATCGTACGAGGAATTCGTGGGCATCAATCGTCAGCGGCTGCGTGGAAGAGGTCGCGGTGGTACCTGATGTGAGCGCGTTCGATCCGATGGCGCGGCACCGCCCGCTCGTCATTGCGAGGAGCGACAGCGACGTGGCAATCTCCTCCGGCCTGCTCATCCCGTGGAGATTGCTTCGCTGCGCTCGCAATGACATCGTTCTACTCTGTCACTGAATCTCAGCACCCTTTGCCAGATTGTGACGCGCGCACAAGATCTGAACATTCTCCGTCGTAGCGGACGCTCCGCCTTTGGAGTACGGGATGACGTGGTCGAAGTGCAGGTCATCCTCTGCCCCGCAGAGTACACAGCGGCCCCCGTCGCGTTTCCACACCTCGCGCTTCACCTCAGATGGAATGAGCCGTCGACGCTCGGGCAGCTTCGCCATCGGAGCCGTGGACTCCTCCACGACGGCGACCAGTTTGAACTTGAACACGGTCCGCTGACCGGAGCGCTCCTGCCAAGAGTCGATGAGGTGAAAGAGGCCGTTGTACGACCAGATGCCGGTGCGCAGCTTCTCGTACACTCGAACGCGCTCAGGCTCACGGACTCCTGCCTTGTAATCTGACGCCGCGACGTGAAACTTCCCGTTTTGTGTGAGGGCTCCCGTAGGGTATACCGCCGTCTGATCCACAGACTTCGGCTCGACTCCTTCACCTCTCCGCACGTCGTGGCCTTCGTAGATCAGGGTCGAGCCGTCGTCCTCAAATCGGTCGTCGTACGGCGCGTTGTGCTGAACCGACGTCAGGATGACAGAGTGATCGCCACCGATCCCGAAGTTCATGCCTTGCTGGAGACTCGTCCGCTCCCGCTGGCACATCTCGAAATACGACAGGATCTCGTTGTCCACCGCTACAGCCGCTCTTTGCGTTCGAGGTAGAGCGCGCGGAAGAGCATGGCCGAGGTCTTCGCCGTCTGGTCGGTGAACCAGTAGTTCACGCCCGCGCCGATCGCCGCGCCGGCGACGGGGATGAGCTGGCCGAGCTTCCGCGCGGCGAGGTTCTTCGCCAGCTCGCGCGGGACGTGGCGGTTCTGGTCGCGGAACGTGCCCGAACCGCGACGGCCCCGGTACTCGGTGTCGTGCGCGAACGCGGCGGCGGCCACGCTCAGCTCGCGCACGGCGTCGCTCTTGGACTGCTGGCTCCCACTCGCGGCGACGTTGTAGATCGCGATGACGAGCGGCTTGAACTCGGGCTTGCGGAGGGGGAAGCCGTAGGCCCCGCCGATCTGCTGGATCACGCGGAAGTTGATCGTGAACAGCAGCGGGATGTCGGCAGCGATGAAGAGCGGGCCGCCGAGACTCGTCCCGCCGCCTTCGATGGCGGCGAGGATCGCGTTCTGGTTGACGAACTCGCGGGCGAGGGGGTCGAGCTCTTCGAGCGGCTTGTCGCGGAGGTCGTCGACGGTGTCCACGTCGAGGCCGCGAGCACGGGCCTTGTCGAGCACGTCGTCCTCCTCGTAGGTCCACTCGGAGGCGTCGTTGAGCACGCCGAGGCCGTCGACGATGGCGTCGGAGAGCCGGTCGATGAGGTCCACGGGGACGACCTGGTCGAAGGCCCAGTCGACGGGCTTCATCGCGAAGTCGATGGCCTGCTGGAGGAACGAGGCCTCGCCGTGCTGCCAGCGGTCGATCTCGCGTTGGGCTTGCTTCTCGTACTCGGTCAGGCGCATGGGGTAGTCCGTTGTCCGTTGTCAGTGGTCACTTGTCGAGTCGGTGTCAACAAAGAACCACTGACGACTGACAAGTGACTACTCCGTAGTAATCTCGTACTTCTTGAGGAGGCGGTACATCGTCGCCCGGCCGATGCCGAGCTCGACGGCGGCGCGGTCCACGTTCCCCTCGCAGATCTCGTAGGCCCGCTCCACGGCCCGCTGCTTGAGCTCTTCGAGCGGGACGATCTCGTCGGAGGCGGGGACCGAGAGCATCGGGGGATCGTCGGACGCGCCGGCCTCTATACCGTCGCCGGTGGACAGAGGTTGCGTCGTATGCGGCGGGACGGACGAGCCGGACGGCTTGCGCGCGGCGGCTTTCGTATCGGCGCGCTCGGTCCACGGCGTGATGCCGGTGTTGAGGTCCAGCATCAGGTCCTCGGCGCTGATCTGCTCGCCGTCGGAGATGAGGATGGCGCGCTCGACGGCGTTCTTCAGCTCGCGGACGTTGCCCGGCCACGAGTGCTTGAGGATCGCCTTGCTCGCGGCCTTCGAGAGCAGCTTCTCGTCGAACCCGTCGTGCTCGGCTTTGTAGGCCTCGACGAAGTGGTGGGCGAGGACGAGCACGTCCTGCCCGCGCTCGCGGAGGGGCGGGAGCGTGACGGGGAACTGGAAGAGACGGTAGTAGAGGTCCTCACGGAAGCGCCCGCCCTCGATCATCCGGAGCACGTCCTTGTTCGTCGCCGAGATCACGCGGCAGTCGAACTTGATCGTGTCGGAGCCGCCGACGCGCGTGATCTCGCGGTTCTGCAGCGCGCGCAGCAGCTTGGCCTGCAAGTCGAGGTCGAGCTCGCCGATCTCGTCGAGGAAGAGCGTGCCGCCGTCGGCCTGCTCGAACTTGCCGATGTGGCGGGCGTGGGCCCCCGTGAACGAGCCCTTCTCGTGGCCGAAGAACTCCGACTCCATCAGCTCGCGCGGGATCGCCGCGCAGTTGACGACGACGAACGGGCCGCGCTTACGGTTGGAGTTGAAGTGGATGGCGCGGGCGACGAGCTCCTTGCCCGTCCCGCTCTCGCCCTGGATCGCGACGGTGAGGTCGCCGCGGAGGGTTTTCTGGATGAGGCGGTACACGTCCTCCATCGCCTTGCTGTCGCCGACGATCTCTTCGAGCCCGTACTTCTCGGCGATCTCGCCGCGCAGGCTCTCCACCTCGCGGGCGAGCGCCACGCGCTCTTTGATGTGGCCGACGACCTTGTCGAGCTTCACGAGGTCGTCCTGCCCCTTCGTGATGTAGTCGTAGGCCCCGAGCCGCATGGCCTCGACGGCCGTCTCGACGTTGCCCTGCGCCGAGATCATCACGACCGGGAGGTCCGGGCGCTGCTTCCGCAGCCGCTCCAGCGTCTCGACCCCGTCGATCCCCGGCATCATGATGTCGAGCAGCACGAGGTCCGGCGGCGCGCTCCCGCCGCCGCTGATCCGCTCCATCAGCTCCTCCCCGCTGTAAAACACCTCGACCTCGTGGTCGTCGTGCTTGTCGAGCCGGTACGAGAGGAGGCGGGCGTAGTGGCGGTCGTCGTCGACGACGAAGAGACGGTAGGGCATGGATCGGAGAGCGGGAGGCAGAAAACGGAGGAAGGGTACCCTCCCGGTATCGGCGACGTCTCAGATCGATAAAGCCCGCGTCTCGGTTTTTCTCTCTCGTCTCAGATCGGGAACGTCCGGCTTCCCCGCCAGCGTGGGGCCTGCCGTAGAGACGCAGCATGCTGCGTCTCTACCGGCATCAGCGGGGCGTTATCTCCTCAGATCAGCAGCAGGCCGAGCGTACCGGCGGCGAAGCAGTAGTACGCGAAGTACTGGAGGTCGCCACGCTGCACGAACGCGATCACGACTTTGATGGCCCAGATCCCCGAGGCGTAGGCGACGAGCGTCCCGAGCGCGAGCGGCACCCAGTCGATCGCGGCACCGATCTCGACGAGGTCGAGCACCTTCAGGAGGGTCGCGCCGACGATGACGGGGAGCGACATGAGGAACGAGAAGTCGGCGGCGTCCTTCCGGTCGACGTTGAGGTAGATCGCCGTCGAGATCGTGGAGCCGCTGCGGGAGATGCCGGGGATCATGGCCGCGCCCTGCGCGAGGCCCACGAGGAGCGCCTTCCCCGCGGAGTACGGGCCGTCGGGGTTCGGGCGGAACCGGATGAGGAGGAGGAGCACGCCCGTCACGAGCAGCATCCCGCACACGAACTTCGGGTACTCGAAGAGTCCTTCGAGCGTGTCGCCGAAGAGGACGTACACGATGCCCGTCGGGATCATCGAGAGGAGGATGAAGAGGGCGAGGCGCACGGCCCCCGACGGCGTCCGCCCGCGGTCTCCCGCGGCTCCGACCTCGGCCGCGAACGGCTCGTCTGGGGTGTGCTCGATGGGGCCGGGGCGAAGGGCGGCGCGGAGCGTGGCCGGACGCACGACCGCCTTCGCTAGCTCGCGGAGGATCGTCACGATCCGGTGCCGGTACACCGTGACGATCGAGAGCACGGTCCCGAAGTGGACGAACACCTCGAACGTGATGTCGGGCTCCGAGACGCCGAGGAAGTACTGCCCGAGCACGAGGTGGCCGGAGGAGGAGATGGGCAGAAACTCGGCGAGGCCTTGGATGAGGCCGAGGATGATGGCTTCCCACCAGGTCATGAGCGAAGCGGTCGAGGGGAGAGGGGCAGAGCGCCAAAGGTACGCGCCCACGCCGCGCCGCGCCGTGAGGTTATTGCGATCCCTCGGGCCGCTTCGGCTCGACGAGCACCACGTCTTCGCGGTCGATGCGGACGAGCCCCGGCGGGCCGCCTTTGATCGGGCGGACGTACTTCCGCTCGGTCACGATGACGGGCACGAGCGACTGCGTCTTGGCCGTGCTGAAGTAGGCCGCGAGCGCCGCCGCGCGTTCGACGGCGCGGCGGTCCGGCATCGCTGTCTTGCTGTCGCGGCGGATGACGACGTGGGAGCCGGGCACGCCGCGCGCGTGCAGCCAGAGGTCGTGCGGCTGCGCGTAGCGCGTGGTCAGCTCGGCGTTCCCCTTCGCGTTCTTGCCGACCCACGCCTCGAACCCGCCGGGCAGGGCGAAGCGGCGGAACGGCTCGCGCTCCTCCCCCACGCCCTCCCGCCCGGTGAACCCGGCGAGCGCGTCTTTCTCCTGTTCGATCAGCGCCTCCAAATCGGGCAGCCGCTCCGTCGCCCGGAGCGATTCGAGCAGCGCTGCCGCAGCTTCGGCGTCGGCCTGCACCGATTCCCACCGCGTCTCGGCGTGGGCGCGGGCAGCGCGCGTGCGACGGGCTTTGTCGTAGTAGCGCTCGGCGTTCTCGATGCCGGAGAGCGCGCGGTCGAGCGGGATCGTGACGGGCTCACCACCGCCGATGATGTCAGGCACGGTGACCTCTTCGGAGCCGGGGCCGGGTTGCACCGCCTGTGCCATGAGGAGGTGGCCATAGGTCTCGTACGTCGCGGCGCGGCTCGGGCTGCCGAGCTCGTCGAGCATCCGCTCGGCGCTGCGGGCAAGGCGGTCGGCGGCGGCGGCGAGCTTCTGTTCGAGCGGGCGGTAGAGCGCGTCGAACCGCTGCTGCGCGAGGCTCCGGCGCGAGAAGATCCGCACGGCCTCGTCGACGGTGTCGAAGCGCTCTTCGCGCAGCCCATCGTCCGCCCGGTGCCGGAGGTCGATGAGCGCGAACGCCTCGGCCCGGCCGCCGCGCCACAGGATGCGCGGCGTCGGCGCGGCGAGGTCCGCCTCGATCTCTCGTGCCGCCTCGAACAGCGCCCGCCGCTCGGCCTCCGAACAATCGCCCGGCGACTCCGTCTCCACGTCGGCGCGAAATACCGCCTCGGCAGCGAGCGTGCGGTCGAAGAGCGGGAGCGCCGCCGCGACGGCCTGCTCGACGGTCTTCCGGTTCGCCCGCCACCGCGCTTCGAAGTCCTCAAACGTCGCGACCATCGGTGCGGCGCGGGGCGCAGGCGGCGGCTCGCCCTCCCACTCCTCGCCCGACTGAAACGCCGCCCTCACGACCCCGCCTTCGACGAGCCACACGTTCGGGCGCGGGCCAAAGAGTTGAATCTGAAACGCCGCTCCGCCCTCCAAATCGACGAACACGACGCGGTCCCGCTCCGCCGTCCGCACGGCCTCGACGCGTCGGCCGAGCGCCGCTTCGAAGAGCGACGCGCTGTTGCGCCGCGCCCTCCCGTGGCCGGGGTTGCGGAAGAGCAGCCGCAGATCCGGCCGCGTTTCGACGACGAGCGTCCACGCCTCGGCGCCCTCCGTGTCGGACCCGTCGAACGCGAGCGAGAGTTCGTCCCGGTTCTGCGAGTACGCGTCTCCGACAGTGGAGCCGGGGAGCGACGCGGCCCACTCGGCGGCGAGCGCGGTGAGGGTGTAATACGTGAGGAGCATCGGGAGACCGGGAGCGCGGGCCGAAGGATACGGCGGCCTCGGCCTCCCCGCTCCGGCCGTCAGCCGTGCGCCGCCTTGCCGCGCGTCGAGAAGCCGAACGGGAGGTACGCCGGGCAGGTGCCGACGAAGCTCGTGAGGAGAAATACGACGGCGATGATCCCGAGCACAATCGCGACGGTGCCGCTGATGACGCCCGTGAAATAGAGGACGGCGACGAGGACGGCGAGCCCGAAGCGGAGCGCGCGGTCAATCGTGCCCATGTTCTTCTTCATGACAATCCGGAGGAGGGTGGAGAAGGATCGACGGGACGCGATGCGTCCTCCCTCAACGTACGATTCCGCAGGGAAACAGCCCCCTGATTCCGCGACGTTTACGTGCAGCCGGCGTGCAGATACGAGGAAGAAGAACGGGGCTAGCGGACGCCCTGCAACAGGCACGCGTAGGCCGCCTCGGCGACGTGCACGGTGAGTTGATCCACGAGGGCGTCCTCCACCTCCCGCTCGCGCTCGGCGAGTTCGTCGGCGTCGAAGAGGCGGCGCTCGTCGCGGTCGAGGTCGAGCGTGCGGAGCGGACCGTCGTATTCGCCCCGCACGATCCGCTGCTGCACGGAGCGTTCGACCTCACGCTCGCACACCGGCCGCCGCGACGCCACGTCAACGATCTCGAACGCGACGGTGGCGGAGAGCGTCACCTCTTCTTCGATGCGGAGGTACGTCGCGCGGTCGCCGCCCTCCGTGCGGGCCGTCCGCTCCTCCCGCTTCCGCTCCTCGGCGACGCGGCGGAAGCGCTCGATCTCCCCGGCGAAGACGGCGTCCACGGCGAGGGCGCGGCCGAGGTCGGCGGCGTCGCGGGGGCGGAGTGGATCACGGTCGAGCCCGAGGTCGCGGAGGGCGCGGCGGACGAGGGCCGGCTCGATGACGAGCACGAACGGCGGCGGCCGGGTCCACCGCTCGATCTCGAGATCGTCGTTGAGCGCGGTGACGAAGCCGCGCGGGAGGTCGCGTCCGGCCGAATTGCGAAGCGGGGCGAGGGCGGCGCGGACGCTGCCGAGATCAATCGCTTCGGTCTGCAGCCGGACGATCTGCGCGGCGGCGGCGCTGCCGGGCGGGACGAAGGCGAGCGCCTGCCCGGCGAGGTCGTACGCCGAGCGGAATTCGCCGCGCGCCGCAGCCGCCTCGGACCACGCGATGTAGGCATCGGACGAGGCGAGCGCGAGGTCGGCCTCGTCGTCGCGCGTCGGTTCGTAACGACGGGCGCGGTCGTAGCGCTGAATGGCCCCGCCGAAGTCGCCGCGCGCGACGGCCGCGCTGCCCTCGTCGAGGAGCGTCGTGATCGCGGCTTCGAAGCCCGCGCGGCGCTGCGTGGCGTAGTCGGCCGGGAGCGGGAGCGCCACGCCGACCTCGCCCGCCCTCCCCACGAGCCGGTCGAGTCCGAGGTAGAGGTCGCCGGCCTCGACCCAATCCCCCGCCGTCTCGGCGTCGGCGAGCCGCGCGCGGTAGCTCTCGACGGCGAGCTTGCCGGCTTCAAGCAGGCGGCCGCGTGCTTTCTGCAGGTCCGGCTGCTTCTCCACCGCATCGGCGTAGCGGAAGGCGGCGGCCTCGTACCCGCCGCGCAGTTCGAGGTCCTGCCCCTCAGAGTAGAGTTCGTCCGCGCTTTTGCAGCCGGCGACGAGGAGGAGCGCGAGGGCGAGCGGGAGGAGGGCGAGGCGGGTAAGCGGCATTGGGAGGGAGCGTTGGATTAATGCAAAGCCGCTGTGAGTCCGGGGATGAGTAACGGCAGTGCTTGCTAGATCGCGATCCCCGCGCTCAGCACGAAAGAGGTGTTCCGCAAGGCCGAGTGCTGGCTTCGCGCGAATGAGTTCAGCCGGTCGGCGTCGACGAAGTCGCTGAAGCCGAAGCTGAACCGGGCGTCGAGCACGAACCAGCGGCTAAGCGTGACGTCCGCCCCGAGGATGAGGCCGGCATCGATGTCGCGGAGGGTTTCGAGGTCGTCGGCCGTGCCCGCGTTCACTTCCCCATCGAACCGCATCTGCTCGAACGCCACGCTGTTCGACGTCATGTATCCCGCGTAGGGACCGATGTGTGCCCCGAGCCCGAAGCGCGGTCCGTCGACGGCGGCGACTCGGAGGAGCAGCGCCGTCTGCGCGTAGCCGAACTGGTACTCGAGTTCGTCCCGCCTCGCCCCGTTGGCGAGAATCTGGCGCGCGCCCCGGCGACCGTACCCGAACTCCCACTGCAGCCCGACCGACGCCACGACCGGGAGACGGAGGAAGCCCATCCCTTCGATCCCCGACGCGCGCTCGAACACGCCGTGGCGAAAGTGGTTCGAGGTGATGAAGAAGTGAGCCTCCCCGCCTCCGAATGTGCTGGACGTCCGGCCGAGGCGCAGCCCCGCGCGCACATCTTGTGCCGGCGCGGCAGGAGCAAGAACGAAGAGGATCCCGGCCAGGGCAAGGAGGGCGCAGCGCATGGAGGACGTTTAATGCGTGGACACGAAGTAGAAAGTCCGCAGAAAGTAACGCAGCCGAGGATTCCGTGCCCTGCCTGCGTCGGCGCTCGCTCCACGTCGAGGATTAACCCGCCAGTCGCGCGAGGATAAGCGCGGCGGCCTTCACCGAGCGAATGTAGTAGCGCGCGGCGAGGGCTTCCTGCTCCCCCGCCGAGAGGTCGCCGTGGCGGCCGAGCCGGACGAGCCGGTCCTGCCGCGCGTGGTAGAGCCCGAGCGCGGCGGCGACCGAGATGTTGTAGCTCTGGATGAACCCGTCGATGGGGAGCACCACGTTGAGGTCGGCGCGGGCGAGGAGTTCGGGCGAGATCCCGTCGCGCTCGTTCCCGAAGACGAGCGCCGTCGGGACCGAGAAATCCACGTCTGCAATCGGCACGGCATCGGCGGCGAGGTGCGTGGCGACGATGCGGTAGCCCTGCGCGCGGAGCCCGTCGCATGCCGCGCCGGCGTCGGGCCAGAGGCGGAGATCGATCCACTTGTCGGCGCCCTGGCTCTGGCGGCGCGCCCGCCCCATCCCACCCTCGACAGGACCGCCATCCGCTCGCCCCTCCGCGTCGTCTTCCAACGAGGCGGCCCAGTCGGCGGCATCGCCTTGCAGGTCGACGAGGTGCGCCGCGCCGTAGCCCAGTCCCTCGGCGCTGCGGAGCACGGCGTTGACGTTGCCGAGGTCGTGCACGCGCTCCAGCACCGGCACCACGCGGTACGTCCGCGCCGCCACGACGTCGGCGATCCGCTCGCACCGCGCCACGTCCATGAACGGCGTCAGCCGCTCGATGACCTCGGCCGCGCCGAAGGCACGGCCGCCGAACTCGAACGAGGGATCGGGGAAGAACGAAGCGGACAAAGCGGGCTGAACAAAGCGGAACGGGTGCCGTTGGAAGATACCCGCGCGACGACGTGTGGACGTGTGGACGTGTGGACGAAGCTAGCCGTCGCGGTCTGCGCTCGCCTCTCTTTTCCCTTCACCCTTTTCCCTTTCCTCATGCACCTCCAAGACAAAGTCGCCGTCGTCACCGGGGCGAGCCGCGGGCTCGGCCGCGCCTTCGCCGAAGCCCTCGCCGCGAAGGGCGCGCAGGTCTACGGCCTCGCCCGCAGCGAAGGCGACCTCGCCGACGTGAGCGCCGCCATCGGCGACGCCTTCCACCCCGTCGAATGCGACGTCCGCGACCCCGACGATGTCCACCGCGCCTTTAAGACTGTGAGCGACGACGCCGGCCGCTGCGACGTCCTCATTAACAACGCCGGGCTCGGCCGCTTCGGCGCCGTCGAGGACTACGACGACGACGCGTGGGACGTGATGATGGACACGAACGTGACCGGCCTCTTCTTCTGCACCCGCGCCGCGATCCCGATGATGAAAGCGCAGAACGCCGCGAGCGGCTTCGGCGGCCACATCGTCAACATCGCCTCCGTCGCCGGGCTCGTCGGCAACCCGAACATCAGCGGGTACAACGCCACGAAATTCGCCGTGCGCGGGTTCTCCGAGGCCATCATGAAGGAGCTGCGCGAGGACGGGATCAAGGTGACGTGCATCTACCCCGGCTCCGTCGAAACCCACTTCGCCGACGAGGCGGGGTCGAGCGGCTCCGCGAACCCGATGCAGCCGGAGGACGTCGCCGACACCGTCGTCCACGTGATCGAAGGGCCGGACAACTACCTCATCTCCGAGGTCATGATGCGCCCGCTCCGCCCCAAAGGCTGACGATGTTTATTCGCTGATCGGGTGATAGCGTGACTTGCCGATCGGGCTCCCCAATCACCCAATCAGCGACCGCGAAGCAGCGGCGCAGCCAATCGACCAATCACTCAATAGATGAACCCCGTCACGCACGACCCGGCGGCGGTCGACCGGGCGTACCCGCCGACGCTCCATGCGTTCACGTTCGAGAGCGGCGGGCACCGCCTGCTTGGCTGCATCTACGTCGCCGACGGGCCGGGGCCGCACCCGACCGCGCTCCTCCTCCACGGCTGCCCCGGCAACGAGCGCAACTTCGACCTCGCGCACGCGCTCCGGCGGGCCGGCTTCAACGTCGCGCTCTTCCACTACCGCGGCGCGTGGGGCAGCGACGGCACGTTCTCGATTGCGGGCGCTGTCGCCGACGTGCCCGCCGCGCTCGCCTTCCTCCGTGACGAGGCCCACGCCGCTGCCCTCCGCATCGACCCCGACCGGATCGTGCCCGTCGGTCACTCGATGGGCGGATTCGTGGCGCTCATGGCCGCGGCGTCGGACGACCGCGTGCCGGCCGTCGCCGGGCTCGCCGCGTTCAACTTCGGGCTCCACGCCCGGCTGATGCACCGGGTCCCCGACATCCGCGCCCGCACCCTCAACGAGCTCGCGCCCCTCATGCCGCCGCTCCAGGGCGCCACCGCCGAGTGGCTCGTCGAGGAGATGGCCGCCCGCCGCGCCGACTGGAACCTGCTCGACCGCGTGCCGGCGTTGCGGGATCGGCCCGTGCTCCTCGTCGCGGCCGAGCGCGACGAGACGGCGATTCCCCTCCTCCACCACCGTCCGCTCGTCGACGCCTTCGGCCCGGACGCGGCCGGACTCACCACAACGACGCTCGATGACGACCACCTCTTTTCGAGCACGCGGATCGCCCTCGCCCGGACCGTGGCGGCGTGGCTCCGCGACGGCGCGTTTGCGGCGTAGCCCCCACACCCGCTGCGCGGCCCGCACGCTGTGGTGGGTCGGGTTGTGGATCGGGAGATCGGGGCCTAAGTTGGCGCGTCCCGCGCGCGATTACCAGCGCCCCTCGCTCCGACGACGTCGATCATGCCTTCCTTCCGCCCCGCTCTCCTCCTGCTCGCAGCCCTCGTCTTCCTGCCGCAGACCGCCCTCGCGCAGCGCCTCGCGAACGCCGTAGGCAGCACCGACGTCGGCCCGTACGTGGACGCCGATCACGGACCTCGCGCGCTATCGTCGCGCGCCGGCGGGCTCGCCCTCACCCACTCCGTGAGCGACACCCTCGTGGCCCGCACCGCGATCAACTGCAACGTCGAAAGCTCCGGGCTGACGGCGGAGAACAGCTACTGGCGCGTGTTCGACCTCGGCGCGTTCGGCCTCACCGAGCCCTTCACCGTCACGAGTATCGACATCGGCATCGAGCTGGTGGACCTCAAATCCAGCGCGCTCGCGACGGACCTCCGGCTGCACGCGCTCGACGGGGACTTCACGCGGGCGAACCTCACCCGCGTCGAAGAAACCGAGTTCGATGTACGGGAAAGGAATGCCCTCTCGGTCGTGACCGTGGACATCACCGGCGCGTTCGCCGTAGGCGAGGTGCTCGTCGTCGAGTGGAACGTGCCGGACCTCCGAGACGACGGCGGCGCCGTGTTCTACGGCGCGAACAGCGCGGGCCAGACGGGGCCGACGTACCTCTCCGCCGCGGCCTGCGGCCTGCCCGAGCCGACGGACCTCGCGGACGTCGGCGCAGGCTTCCCGGGCGTGGCGTGGGTGCTCGCCGTCAACGGCACGACGATGACGACGGACGCCGAGGGCATCGCCGTCGCGCAGCGCGTGACGCTCGGACAAGCGTACCCGAACCCCGTCGCCGGCCGCACCGCGATCCCGTTCTCGCTCGACGCCCCGCAGCGCGTCCGCATCGCCGTCTACGACGCGCTCGGCCGCGAGGTCGCCGTCGCCGCCGACCGCACGTTCGGGGCCGGCGAGCAGGCCGTGGACGTGAGCGTGGCGGGCCTACCGAGCGGGCTGTACTTCTACCGTCTCCGCGCCGGGACGCAGACGCTCACGCGCAAGCTCGTCGTCGTCCAGTAGCCGGCGTTCCGTGCGATGCGAGCGCCCCCCCCGGTGCGTGGGGCTCCCGTCCGGCGCGTGCGGCGGCGGGGCGATAAACACGAGCAAAGGCAATTAGGCATCGCGTACCGCATTGGAACGTACGAGCCTATGCGTTATACTTTTTGTGGAGCGCGTGCCGGCGAGTTCGCCGATGCGCCTCCTCGTCCCCCCTTCCTCCCTAACCCCATCCTCCTCATGAAACATCTTCTACTCTCTTTGAGCCTCGGAGTCTTTTGCGTGGGATCGGCGTTGCCGGCCGCCGCGCAGTCGCGTCCCGAGATCACCCCCGCCACCGTGGCGCCGTCTACCCCCAGCGACGTGATCCCCAGCACGCCCATCGTGGAGGTGCGGCGGATCGACGAGGGGCTCAACTACGGGATGCACAACCGGCCCGGCCCCGACAGCGACTGCTACGGCAGCTTCGATCCCACCGACGACTTCACGGCGCAGTGCATCGAGCCCTATCCCGTGAGCGCCTTCGCCGGAACCGTCATCACGACCGAAGACGGCGAGGGCATCCTCTACTACGTCAAGCAGTTCGACCGGAACCAGACGGGCGTCGGCGTAGATACGCTCGCCGCGTACAACTTCGACACGGGGGAGCAGCTCGAAGAACTCGAGATCACCTACTTCGACGCGCTCGGCAATGAGATCCCCTTCTCCGCCGACCTCCCCCAGTGGGCAGACGGCGGGTTGGACACCAGCACCGGCGAGATGATCCTCCTCGGGCGTTTCCAGGCGTGTACGGCAGAAGCCGGCGGACAACTCTGGTCCCTCAACGTCCAGACGCTGGAAGCCCGCCCCCTCATCACGTTCACTGACCCGAACCACTGCCCGCTCTCCGGCGCCTATGACAACGAGAACAACCGGTTCATCGGCATGGTCCCGACCGGCGACGGCGAAGGCGCCGGGTTCTACCAGGCGGACCTCACCACGGGCGAGACCGTCGCGATGATCCCCCTGCCGGGCGACCTCTTCATGGACACCGTCGCCAACTTCATCCAGGGCGGCGCGACGAACTTCGGTGACGACGACGACCCGACCAACAACGAGGCGTGGATCTTCCTGTTCGAGGGCGTCAACCCGGACCTCGCCTCCAGCGCGCGGCTGATCACCTTCGGCGATGACGGCATCATCGACGGGTCCATCAACAACGGGGCGATCGACATCAAGTCGGACTGGGTCGAGGTGCTCACGTCGGGCTTCAAGTCCCAGCCGTTCGCGGTCGCCAACGAGGCCGACGCGGCGCCGGGCGCCTTCGAGTTCATCGGGGTCTTCCCGAACCCGTTCCGGGTCTCGGCCACGGTCATGCTCCGGGCCGAGCAGCCGGTCGCGCACGCGACGGTCAAGGCCTACGACGTGCTCGGCCGCGCGGTCGCCACGCTGCACGACGGCCCGCTCGCCGCGACCCAGCACCAGTTCGGGCTCGAAGCGCGGGGCCTCCCGACCGGGGTGTACTTCGTCTCCGTCCGTAGCGGGGACTTCTCCCAGACCAAGAAAGTCGTCCTCATCGACTGACCTTCTCGGCTCAGCGCACGGCTATGGAGCCGGCCGGACCTTCGGGCCCGGCCGGCTCCATTCGTGTCTCGCCGGCGCCGGGCGCACTCGGTCCTCGGCGGTGATTTGCCCAGCGGCGTCTGCCTTCCCACGTTTCCTCAATCGAGGGGGTGGTTAAGCGATCCGCAGAACCCGGCGATTCCAGAAGAGCCTATCTTCAACGCCTCATGGAATCCCTCGTCTTCGTCAGCCTCGCCCCGGTCGCCACCATCCTCATGCTGGTGGTGGCGCACTTCGCGTGGCGTCGGCGCGCGGAGCCCGGTGGCCGGGCGCTCTTCGCGTTCTCGATCCTGGAGGCGGGCTGGCTCGCGTGCGACACGCTGGCGCTCGTCGCGCCGACGCCGGAGGCGACCCTCCGCCTCACGCAAGCGACGCTCTTGTTCGCCTCGCTCCTGGGTACGGTGTGGCTCGCCTTCGTGCTGAGCTACACCGAGCGCTTCTCGCGCGCCGCGCGGATCGCGGTCGGGGCGCTCGCCGCGTGGTGCCTCTTCTTCAGCGGGATGGCGCTCACCAACGACGCGCACCGGCTCGTGTGGGCAACGTGGGAAGCGGTCCCCGACGGCCCGTTCCTCCGACTCGCGTACACCCTGGGTCCGCTCGCGTGGGCGCAGACCGCGTTCATGTGGGTGGCGATGACGGTCTCGTTCGGGGCGATTCTGGTGGCGTACGCCGGGGCCGGCGAGCGGGCCCGCACCCTCTCGTGGTGGATCGTGGCCGGGGCCCTCGTGCCGATGGGGCTCAACGTCGGCTTCCTGCTCGGGCTGGGGCCGTTCGCGAAGGACTTCACCCCGCTCGCCCTCGCCATTTCGTCCGGGGCGTTCGCGCTCGGTCTGGCACGCTATCAGTTCCTGGACCTCCGGCCCGTCGCCCGCGCGGCACTCGTGGACGCCCTCCACGAAGGGATGCTCGTGCTCGACGCCCGAGGCCGCATCGCCGACGTAAATCCTGCGATGCGAAGCATTCTGGGAGAGCCCGACGCGCTCATCGGGTGCCCGCTCCACGACGTGGATCCGCTGCTGGATAAAGCCATCGCCGAGGCTCCCACCCTGCCGTTCCGCGTCGGCGACGGCGCGGACGCGCGGTACTTCGACCTCCGCGTCTCGCCGCTCTCCGGTCGCAATGGCCGCGCCTCCGGCCGCCTCGTGCTGCTGCACGACGTGTCGCACCGGCGCGAAGAGCAGGCCGCGGTGGGCCGAGCCAACGCCGCCCTCTCCGAGGCGAACGCCGAGTTGCAAGCGAGCAACGAAGAGCTCGATGCGTTCGCCCACACCGTCGCGCACGACCTCAAGAACTCCATCCACAACGTGCTAGGCTACGCCGAACTCCTGCGCGACGACGGCCCGGAGCTTCCGCCCGACGCCCACCACGCGCTGGCGGACGACCTGGTCCGGCAGGCGCGCAAGATGGGCAGCGTCGTCCACGAGCTCCTGCTCCTCGCCGTCGTACGGCAGACCGCCGTCGAGCCGCAGCCGATCGCGATGGACGCGGTCGTGGAGGAGGCGCTGGACCGGGCCCAGCATGCGCGAGGTGACGCCAGCGAAGTCACGCTCCCGGTGTCGTGGCCGGAGGCGTCGGGCCACGCGCCGTGGGTCGAGGAGATCTGGGTGAACTACCTCACGAACGCCGCGAAGTATGGCGGCCCGACGGTCACGCTCGGGGCCGAGGCCGCTGCGTCCGGGCAGGCCCGGTTCTGGGTCCACGACGACGGCCCCGGCATCCCGCCCGGCGCCCAGCAGCGCCTGTTCATCCCGTTCTCGCGCGTCGGTACGGAGGCCGTCGAGGGGCACGGCCTCGGGCTCTCGATCGTGCGCCGCATCGCGGAGCGGCTGGACGGTACCTGCGGTGTCGAGAGCGCGCCCGGCGAGGGCACCCGGTTCTGGTTCGAGCTTCCGTGCGCGTCGCTGTGCGCGTCGCTCTCCACGGCCGACGCGGAAGGGGACTTGACCAGAGCCAAAGCGGCCTGACGAAGCAGCTCCCCGGCGTCGGAGACTACTCCTCGTCGTCGGCGTAGCGGCGGGCGCGCTTCTCGACGGACTCCTCCTCGTCGCGCGCGCGCCACACGGCGAGCCGCTCGGCGACGGTCCGCTCGTAGCCGAGGTCGCGCGGCGTGTAGAAGTAGAGCCCCTGCATCTCGGCGGGGAGGTACTGCTCGGGGACGTAGCCGTCGCGGTAGGCGTGGGGGTACTTGTAGCCGACGCCGTGGCCGAGCCCTGCCTTGTCGCGGCTGCCGTCTTTGAGCGCGTTCGGCATGTCGCCCGTCGTCTCGTTCTGCACGTGCCTGAGCGCGTCGAAGTAGGCGAAGATGCTGTTCGACTTCGGCGCGGTCGCGAGGTAGAGGCAGCACTCGGCGAGGGGGAACTGGCCCTCGGGCATCCCGACGTAGTCGAACGCGGCGGCGCAGGCCGTCGCCACCTGGACCGCGCGCGGGTCAGCGAGGCCGATGTCTTCGGAGGCGAAGATGAGCATGCGGCGGAGGATGAAGCGCGGGTCCTCGCCGGCGTAGACCATCTTCGCGAGCCAGTACAACGCGGCGTCGGGGTCGCTCCCGCGGAGGCTCTTGATGAAGGCGGAGATCGTGTCGAAGTGGGCGTCGCCCTCTTTGTCGTAGAGCACGGCGCGGCGCTGGATCGAGTCCTCGGCCACGGCCATGTCGACGTGGACCACGCCCTCGGCGTCTGCCGGCGTCGTCTCGACGGCGAGTTCGAGCGCGTTGAGCAGGCTCCGCGCGTCGCCGTTCGCCGTGTTCACGAGGTGGTCGAGCGCGTCGTCGTCGACGCGGACGGCGCGGTCGCCGTAGCCGCGCCGCTCGTCGGCGAGGGCCTGGCGGGCGACCTGCCTCAGATCGTCTTCCGTCAGCGTCTGCATCTCGAAGACGCGGCTTCGGCTGACGAGCGCCTTGTTGACCTCGAAGTACGGGTTCTCCGTCGTCGCCCCGATGAACACGACGGTGCCGTTCTCGACGTGCGGGAGGAGCGCGTCCTGCTGCGCCTTGTTGAAACGGTGCACCTCATCGACGAAGAGGATCGTGCGCTGGCCGTGGTGGCGGAGCCGCTGCTGCGCCGCGTCGATCTCCTCGCGGATGTTCTTCACCCCGGCGAGCACGGCGTTGAGCGTGGCGAAGTGGCTCTCCGTCGTGTTCGCGATGATCCGCGCGAGCGTGGTCTTGCCGGTGCCGGGCGGACCGAAGAAGATGACGGAGGTAACGCGATCGGCCTCGACGGCGCGGCGGAGCAGCTTGCCGGGGCCGAGGATGTGCGGCTGCCCGGCGAACTGGTCGAGCGTGCGGGGCCGCATCCGGTCGGCAAGCGGGGCGCTCGCGGCGCGGAGGTCGTCGGCGCGAGCCTGGAAGAGGTCGGACATGGGAGGCGAGTTGGTGTCCTCCACGATACGCCCGCGCGGTGCCGGCGTTCAGGCGCGCCCGTCAGGAAACGATGTGATTCCGCCCGTGCAAATCGCCGTGCCCAAGCCGAACGGAGAGCCCCGGCTCGGTATACTGTCGCCTGACCTTTCGCACGTTTCCCTTCCTTCTCCGAACCATGCGCCTCTCCACTCTGCTCTCGTTGCTCCTGCTCGGCGGCTGCTCCCTGTTCAGCAGCGACACCGACGACACCACCTTCCGCACCGACGCCGGCCGCTACGAGGCGCGGCGGACCGGCTACGGCCTCGAACTCGACCCCATCGCCTTCACCTTCACGAACGCGCGCTCGCGGGCGGTCTACGTGCCGGGCTGCCCGGGGCCGAACCCGCCGTCGCTCCAAAAGCTGGTCAATGGAGCGTGGGTCGAGGCGTGGTCGCCCGTCGTGACGCAGTGCCTCGGCCCGTCGGTCCGCGTCGGCGCGGGGCAGGCGTACCGCGACACGCTGCACGTCCTCGCCGGGCTGCCGTCGGACAACCTCTATCCCAAGTTCGAGACGTTACCGGTCGAGGGCACGTACCGCCTCGTGCTGGGCGTGGACCGGACGGAAGACCCGGAGCGCATCGTACCGACGCCGCTCGGCGAGCGCGTCTCCAATCCGTTCGAACTCCGCGAGGCGTCAAACTAAGCATCGTCGCGGGTCCTCACCCGTCGACGAGGTGCTGGTAGTCCGGGTGCTTCTCGATGAAGCTTTCGACGAACACGCAGATCGGCCGGACGCGGAGCCCGTGCTCTTCGGCGTAGTCGAGCGCGGTGCGGACGAGCGCCGTTCCGATGCCCCGGTTGTCGATGGCAGGCGGCACGCCGGTGTGGGTGAACGCGATTACGTCGCCGTCGAGTTGGTAGTCGAGCACGGCGGTCTCGCCGTCCACGACGGCTTCGAAACGGCTCTGCTCGGGGTTGTTGGCTACGGGGAAATCGGGCATGGAGACGATGTGGGAACGTAGAGACGCAACATGTTGCGTCTCTCAGATGTCGCCCAACTGCGGGCGGAGGAGGAGTTCTTCAACGACCGTGCGGCCGGTGAGGCGGTGCATCGCGAGGACGGCGGCGGCGATGTCTTCGGGCGGCATGAGGCGTTCGGGCGGGAGGTCGCTCGCGGCCCAGCTGTCGGTGTACGTCGCGCCGGGGAGGAGCGTCATCACGCGGAGGCCGAGGTCCTGCACCTCTTCGCGGAGGCTGCGGGCGAGGCCGAGGAGCCCGTGTTTCGCCGCGCCGTACGCCACGCTGCGCGGGTAGCCCTGGATCGACGCGACCGACGCCATGAAGAACACGTCGCCCGAGCCGCGCTCGACGAAGGCCGGCAGAAACGCCTGCGTCACGAGGAACGCGCTCGTGAGGTTCACGTCGATCTGCGCGCGGAAGTCGGCGACGCTCATCTCGAGCACGCCGCCGGGCGCGAACGACCCCGCGTTGTTGACGAGCACGTCTGGCGTCCCGAACCGCTCGCGCACCGCCTCGGCCATCGCCGCGACCGCTTCGTCGTCGGTCACGTCGCAGGGGAAGACGGCGGCCTCGGCGCCGAGCGAGCGGCACCGCTGGGCCACGGCGTCGAGCTTCGATTCGGTCCGCGCGACGAGGGCGAGCCGCGCTTCGGGTTCGGCGGCGAACGCCTCGGCGATCGCGGCGCCGATGCCCTGGCTGGCTCCGGTGATGAGAACGGTCATGGGCTCGGGGGATTCAAATTTCTTCGAGAATGGAGGTGCCGCTCGACCCGTCGCCGCTCGTCCACTGCCAGACTTCGTGCAGGCGGAGGCGGCCGTCGGGGAGCGTTTCGGGCGTGGAAGTGCAGACGCCGGTCATGAGTTCGCCAGCGTCGTTGACGTGCGCGTACCGCATATCGAGCCGGCCGTCGTCGTCCACGGTCGCGACGAGCGTGCCGAGAGCGACGCCGCCGCCACGGTACGTCGCCCACACCGCCTCGCCTTCCTGGCGGTACTCGAAGACGGTCTCGGCGCCGACCTCCCCGTTCGCCGTGTTCGCGACAGTGCGGAAGCGGCGGCCGTCGTAGTTCGGCGCGGGCATCGGCGGCTCAGTGCCCGTTGATGAGCCGCATGAACTCGGCGCGGGTGTGGATGTTGTCGATGAACACGCCGCTCATCGCGCTCGTGGCGGTGAACGAGGTCTGCTTCTCGGCACCGCGCATCATCATGCACAGGTGCTGCGCCTCGATCACGACGGCGACGCCCTGCGGGTCGAGCACTTCCTGGATGGCGTCGCGGATCTGGATCGTCAGTCGCTCCTGCACCTGCAGCCGGCGGGCGAACACGTCAACGACGCGGGGGATCTTCGAGAGCCCGACGATCCGGCCGTTCGGGATGTACGCGACGTGCGCCTTCCCGAAGAACGGGAGCATGTGGTGCTCGCAGAGGCTGTACACCTCGATGTCGCGCACGAGAATCATCTCGTTGTAGTCCTCCTCGAAGAGCGCCGAGCGGAGGATGGCGTGGGGGTCGAGGCCGTAGCCGTGGGTGAGGAACTGGTGCGCCTTCGCGACCCGTTCCGGCGTCTTCGCGAGCCCCTCGCGCTCGGGGTCCTCGCCCACGAGGCGGAGGATCTCGCGGGCGTGCTCGGCGAGCCGCTCCGTCTTCTCCGCGTGGTAGATGTCGCGGCGCTCGTAGTGCTCCGGGGAGTAGAGGTCGGTCGCGAGGTCGGAGGCGCCGGGGCCGAAGTGGTCGGGGTCGGTGTTCGTGTGGTCGTCCATGGGCTGCGTCATTCGCCTCGGTATTCGGCCATGTTGTTTTCGGTCTCGTAGAGCCGGACGGCGTGGAGCCGACGGCGCGGCGCATCGCGCGCGATCTCGTCCGCGATCTCGTTCCAGATCGCCACGGCGACGTTCTCTGTCGAGGGCAGCACGCCCTGTAGGAAGTCCACGTCGAGGTTGAGATTCCGATGGTCGAGCTTGTCGACGACGCGGTCGTGGAGGAGCTGCTTGAGCGCGCCGAGGTCGATCACGTAACCCGTGTCGGGGTCCGGCTCGCCGGCCACGGTGACGTCGAGCGTGTAGTTGTGGCCGTGCCAGTTGGGGTAGTTGCACTTCCCAAACGTCTCCCGATTCCACTCGTCCGACTTTGCCGGGTTGTGGAGCCGGTGCGCGGCGTTGAAGCGGACGGTGCGGGTGGCGTAGACGGTCGGCATAGTCGGTGCAACAACGATTGGAGTCCCGGTTCTGAACACGCCCCGCCGCCGTTCGTTCCTCCCCTGCCGCCGTGCAGACACGCTCTTTCCACGGCACGCGTGCGCACCCCATCGCCCCGCCTATCTTCCCCTCAGCCGCCCGCGCACAGCCTTTGCCTGTCCCTCACGTCCACCTCCCACCGCCATGAGCAAAACCCTCTTCCAGAAGATCGCCGACGGCGAGATCCCGGCGGACATCGTCTACGAGGACGACCGCGTTATCGCCTTCCGCGACATCAACCCGCAGGCCCCGACCCACCTCCTCATCGTCCCCCGTAAACCGATCCCGCGCGCCGACGCGATCGAGGAAGAGGACGAGGCGCTCGTCGGCCACCTGTTCACCGTGGCTCGGACCGTGGCGGGCGACGAAGGGCTGAGCGACTACCGGCTCGTGATGAACAACGGCGAAGGGGCCGGGCAGTCCGTCTTCCACATCCACCTCCACCTCCTCGGCGGGCGCGGCCTGCAGTGGCCGCCCGGCTGATCTCAGATACCGAATGATCCACGTCCAGAACGTCCACGTCGCCTACGACGGCAAAGAGGTGCTGCACGGCGTCTCGTTCCACGTCGGCGGCGGGCAGATCGCCGGGTACGTCGGCCCCAACGGCGCGGGCAAGACGACGACGATGCGCCTGCTCACGGGCACGCTGAAGCCCGACGCCGGACGCATCACGCTCGCAGGGATCGACGTGGTGGAGCACCCACTGGAGGCGAAGCGGCGCTACGGGTTCGTGCCCGAGCACGGCCACCTCTACGAGAGCTTTACGCCGGAGGAATACCTCCTCTTCATCGGGCGGATGTACGGGCTCGACGAGGACCTCGTCCGCACCCGGCTCGCGGCGCTGCTCCGCTACTGGAAGCTCGACGGCGAGGCGCAGCGGAAGATGGTCGGCTTCTCGAAGGGGATGAAGCAGAAGGTGCTCCTCAGCGCCGGTCTCCTCCACGCCCCGCCCGTCCTCCTCCTCGACGAGCCGCTCTCCGGGCTCGACGCCGAGGCCGTCCTCCTCGCCCGCGCCCTCTTCCGCCGCTGGGCCGACGCCGGCCGCACCGTCCTCTACTCCTCCCACATCCTCGACGCCGTCGAGCGCATCGCCGACCGCGTCATCGTGATCCGCGACGGGCACATCATCGGCGAGGGCTCGCCGGAGGAACTCAAGACCGTGACTGCCTCGGCCTCGCTCGAACGCGCCTTCAGCCAGCTCACCTCGACCGAAGACGTGGCGGCGCGGACGGATCAGTTGATGACCGACGGGTTCGGCGAGACGGTGGCGCCATGACCACGCTCGGCGTCACCGGCGGCATCGGCAGCGGGAAATCGGCGGCGTGCCGGATCTTCGAAGAACTCGGCGCGCGCGTCGTCTACGCCGACGTCGAGGCGAAGCAGCTGATGCATCAGGACTCAGCGCTGCGAGCCGCGATCACCGAGGCGTTCGGGTCGGAGAG
This sequence comes from Rhodothermales bacterium, assembly GCA_039944855.1. NCBI lineage: Bacteria > Pseudomonadati > Rhodothermota > Rhodothermia > Rhodothermales > Rhodothermales bacterium. The sequence goes on from JBDUXZ010000003.1 coordinate 219,217, forward strand.
CTACGACGCCGAGGGCCGGCTGAACCGCCCCCACCTCGCCGCCCGCGTGTTCGGCGACGCCACGCAGGTCGCCCGGCTCAACGCGCTCGTCCACCCTCGTGTCCGCGAGCGCATGCTCGCCCTCATCGACAAGGCCCGCGCCGACGGCACTGACCTGCTCGTCTACGAGGCCGCGCTCCTCTTCGAGACCGGCGCGGACCGCGTGCTCGACCACGTAGCTGTCGTCGACGCGCCAATCGACACACGCATCGCCCGCGTGGTGGAGCGCGACGGCGTGACGCGCGAAGCCGTCCTCGCCCGGATGCAGCACCAACTCCCCGCCGCCGACCTCCGCCGCCGCGCCGACTTCGTGATCGAGAACGACGGCGACCTCACCCACCTCCGTGCCCAAGTCGAGGCGCTCTACCGTCGGTTCACGTCAGCCCCTGCGTGAGCGGCGTTGCCGGAGCCTCTTCGTCGCTGGATCGGTTCCGGGACGGCATCGTTGCAGACGGCACCCACGCACGACGCTTCCTCAGGGGCGCAGCGCGAGCGCGTAGACGAGGATGTACGCGTTGACCAGCATCAGCACGAACGCTGGAACCGTTTCGAGGAGCGGGTCCCGGACGCGGAGCCGCGTCGCGACGCCGAGGGCCATCAGCGCGGTGAGCCCGGCCGAAGCCAGGATGAGCACGGCGGGGACGACGTATCCGACGACGAGCCCGGCTGCTCCGAGCACTTCCAGACTCCCGGTCAGCTTCCGGTAGCGGCTGAGCCCGTACCGCTCGAACTCGGCGACCATCCCGTCGGCGAAGAGGCAGTCGAGACCGTAATAGAGGAAGAGGACGACCGAGAGGCCGAGGGCGGCTTGGAAGGCGATGTGCATGGGCGATCGGCACGCTGGGGGCGGAGCGCGTAGCTTAGGGGTTTCCTAGCTGCCGATTTTCCACCGGTGAACGCATGAACTGGCTCTCTATCCTTCTCCAAGTGGCCGTCAGTCTAGGCCTTCTCAACGTGTGGCTGGTGCGGGCACGCTCATCGACATCGTACCGGGGCGGCGGGGCGCAGTCGCTCAAGGAGGAGTTCGCCGAGTACGGGCTGCCCGAGTGGATGTTCTACCTCGTCGGCGCGCTGAAGATCGGCGCGGCGGTGGCGCTCCTCCTCGGCATCTGGGTGGAGGCCCTCGTGGTACCGGCCGCGATCGTCGTCGCCGTCCTCATGCTCGGGGCCCTCGCCATGCACCTCAAAGTGAAGGACCCACTGATGAAGGCGCTCCCGGCGGCCCTTGTGCTCCTCATGAGCGTGGGGATCCTGCTGCTCCGCTGACTCCCTCGCGGGATCCGCAAGGGGTGACGCTCGACAAGGGCTTCGCTACTCTGCGCAACCCCGCACGCCGAGAAGCCTGCCAGTCCGCTCCGTGCTGCCTCCCCCGCCGCCCTCCGCCGCCGCCCTGCGGTCGCTGCTTACGCATGCCGCCACAACCACGATGCCCTACCGAGAACATAGGCGTTGTGAACGCACCGCCTCGTACCTCACCTCACCTCAGCCAGAGCCGGAGCCGGAGTTCCAGCGCTCGGCTCCAACGTTGGTCAGCGTCGTACTGCTCGAACGACGGGAGAACATCGAGGTCATACCGAAACTCGAGGGTGAACCGCTCCGATAGATCGGCACCGACTCCCATCGCCATACCGAACACGGAGGTCACGGGCCCGTTGAGTAGGTAGTCGTTGGAGGGGTCGCTCAAGCTCTTGCTGACGAGAACGTCTAGCCGGGGACCGATGAAGAGAAAACCAGCGCGAGGTCCGTCTGTAAGGACGTAGGCGAAGGAGCCCTCCAGCGTGACGTCCCACAGGCGTAACACGTTCGCTCCGTTTTCCCCCCCGAACTGCTGCCCTTTCTGCCGAAGGGCTACCTCGGCTGAGAGTCGTGTCCGTTCTCGGAGCCACTGTATCGTGAGCCCCGCGTTGAAGCCGAACACCTCGTCGTCCACAAAGGATGGCCCCTCGAACAGCTCCCTGTAGAGACCCGCTCGGGTAAGCCCGCCTACAGCCCCGATTCTTACGGACGGCTGCACCGGGTCCGATGCCACCGAGAGGGTGTCTTGAGCAGAGGCGAGCTCAGACGCAGCGAGGGATAAAAGAAGGACCGTGAGCAGGCTGAGGAAACGCAAGCGGAGTGAGTCGTTAGTTGCGCCGAGGGTGTCGCGACGCTGCATAACAAATACTTACAAAATAAAACCCTATCCCCTCGCTGCGAAGTGCCTCACTCGTCGCCGAGGATCTCGCCGAGGACAGCCTCGTCGTGCGCGCTCGCATCGGCGAGGATGAGGTGGCCCATCCGGTCGCGCTTGGTCTGGAGGTAGGCGACGTTGTCCTCGTTCGGCGCGATCTCAATCGGCACGCGGTCGACGATCTCGAGGCCGTAGCCGCCGAGCCCGATCCGCTTCGTCGGGTTGTTCGTCATCAGCCGGAGCTTGCGGACGCCGAGGTCGCGGAGGATCTGGCAGCCGGTCCCGTAGTCGCGGTGGTCGGGCTGGAAGCCGAGCGCCTCGTTCGCCTCGACGGTGTCGAGCCCCTCCTCCTGCAGCTTATAGGCCCGGAGCTTGTTGATGAGCCCGATCCCGCGCCCCTCTTGCTTCATGTAGAGCACGACGCCCTGCCCCTCGCGCTCGACCTGCCGGAGCGCCGTCGAGAGCTGGTCGCCGCAGTCGCAGCGGTTAGAGCCAAAGATGTCGCCGGTGACGCACTGGCTGTGGACGCGCACGAGCACAGGGTCGTCCTCCGTCCACTCGCCCTTCGCAAGCGCGAGATGCACCTCACCCGTCAGCACCTCTTCGTACGCGTGGAGCATGAACCGCCCGTACCTCGTCGGCATCTCGACGCTGACGACGGGGCGGACGAGCTGCTCCGTCCGCATCCGGTACGCGATGAGGTCTTTGATGGTGATGAGCTTCATGTCGAACTCGTCCGCGAGGCGGCGGAGATCCCCTACGCGGGCCATCGTCCCGTCGTCGTTCATGATCTCGATGAGCACGCCGACGGGCGCGAACCCGGCGAGGCGCGCGAGGTCGACGGCGGCTTCGGTGTGACCGGCGCGGCGGAGGACACCGCCGGTCTGCGCGCGGAGCGGGAAGATGTGGCCGGGCCGAGCAAACTCCGTCGCGGGCGTCGTGGCGTCGGCGAGGGCGCGGATCGTCTTCGCGCGGTCGGCGGCCGAGATGCCGGTTGTCGTGCCCTGATTGTAATCGACAGAGACGGTGAACGGCGTGTCGTAGAGCGAGGTGTTCACCTGCTCCATCATCGGGAGCTTGAGGGCGACCGCGCGCTCGGCGGTTAGCGGGACGCACATCAGCCCGCGCCCGTACTTCGTCATGAAGTTGACGAGCTCCGGCGTCATCGCCTCGGCCGCGCCGATGAAGTCGCCTTCGTTCTCCCGGTCCTCGTCGTCCACGACGATCACGAGGCGGCCGTCCCGGAGGTCGGCGAGGGCGTCTTCGATCCGGTCAAACAGGGGTCGGTCGGTCATCATAGCTCCGCGCTGGTGTGCCGGTTCAACGGGGCCCGCAGTGTCGGGTTCAGCCCGACGGGTGAAGGGTCCGGGGAAAAGACCCCGTCCCGCTACTCCTTCGTCGCGACGGAGGCGATGGCGGCCTTGTCGAAGCGGAGCTTGACGTTCTCGTCCACCTCGGCCAGCACGCTCGTCTCGTCGACCTTCGTCACGGTGGCGTGGACGCCGCCGATGGTCACGATCCGGTCGCCTTTCTTGACGGCGCTGATCATCGTCTTCCGCGTGTCCTCGCGCTTCTTCTGCGGGCGGATGATGAAGAAGTAGAAGACGATGAAGACGAGCAGGAACGGCAGGAACAGCGACGCGAGGCCGCCGCCGCCGCCTTCGGGGGGCGGGCCGCTGAGGAGGAAGACGTGGAGCGCGAGCACGGTGGTCATAACCAGGTGGGGGTGATGGATGGGGCGCTCGAAGATACGACCGCAACCACGTGCTCACCCCGCCTCCCAGCCGTCTTCAACCGTTCGATAGGCGCTTGTGGACCGATCTCTTGACGCGATTCCCTTTTATCCCCAAAAAGGTTAGCGCCCCCTCTTCATCTCCGATAGCGGCTGCAACGATTCGTCCCTCGCCCTGCCGACCCGTCGGTGCGACGGCGATGTGCGAACCTCTGACCGGTACCGGCCAGGGTCGCATTCACTCCAAAACGCCCTACCCCCAACACTATGCGTATTCTCATCGCCCTCTTCAGCTTCGGCGCCCTCGCCCTCAGCGGTTGTGCCGATGGCCTCACCGGCCCCGAGTCGGACCTCGTCTCCACCCCCGTTCAGGCCGTCGAGCGCGCCGCGGACGTCCCGACCGCCGTGGATGTACCGGGCGCCGAGCCCAGCCTCTACGCTTCGTGGGTCGGGTCGGACGACCAGGTCAAGTACGAGCTCACGTTCATCCAGGACGAGGCGGCCCCGTTCCGCGCCGAGTCCGCCTTCGTCGGCTCTGGCATGTGCTCCTCGAATGACGCGACCGAGATCATGGAGATCTCCCAGCAGGCTCCCGAGTGCTTCGTCCACTCCGGCTCGTTCGAAGACGAGGCCCTCTCGTTCTCGATCGAAGACTCGAGCGGTGAGGTCATCGCCAAAGCCTACGGCAAAGCGGCGCCCGACTTCTCCGTGCTGACCGTCGGCTTCTACTACGCGGACGGTAGCGAGTCCATCGTGACGCTCATGCCCGCCGAGTAGCACGGCGCAGTTCATAGTTCTGCGGCGAGCGCCCGTGATCAGCAGTCACGGGCGCTCGCTCTGTGTTTAGGCTGCCTCCGCTTCGAAGGCAGGCTCGCGCAGCCCGACGGCCGGCGGCAAAGCGCGGGACGCTATCCCCCGCCACCGACCGTACGCGATGAGGCGCGACACCACCCCGCGGAGCGTCGGCTGCGCCATGAGCCAGCGGACCGGCCCTGGCAGGCGGGGCTGCTCGGCGCTCAGCATCGGAGCGAGGACGAAGCGGTGGGCGATGGTTTGCATCCGCTGGATCCGGCGCACGGGCCGCTCACGGGCCCGCTGCACGGCGCGGAGGTCATGCGTACGAGCATCACCTGCCTGTAGCCCCTCGGCGAGTATCTCGGCGGCACACGCCGCGTCCTGAATGGCGAGGTTGATCCCGACCATCCCGACCGGACTCATCGCGTGCGCGGCGTCGCCGAGGCAGAGCAAGCCAGGGCGATACCAGCGGCGGAGCCGGTCTACCTCGACGCCGAGCAGCGCCATCTGCTTCCAGTCCGTCAGCGCATCGAGCCGGTCGGCGAACTCGGGGGCCGTCGCGGCCACGGCATCGCGGAATGCGTCGAGGCCACGGTCGCGAAGGGCAGGGAAGCTGCCCTTTCGGAGGATCGCGCCGACCTGCCAGTGCGTCCCGGCGTCCATCAGCGCGAGCATCGCGCCGCGCCCGAAGCGGAAGTACGCCCCCGCCTGCCGGTCGTCGTCGGCCGCGCGCGGCAGCGTGAACCACAGCACGTCGATGGGCACGCCGTAGCGCTTGACCGCCAGCCCCGCCTCGGCCCGGACAACCGAGTTTCGCCCGTCGCAGGCGACGGTGAGCGGCGCACGGAGTTCGTGGCGCTCGCCGTCGCGCTCGTAGACCACGCCGCGCACCGCGTCGCCCTCCCAGACCAGCCCCTGCACGTCGGCGCCGGTGATGAGCCGGGCGTGGGGGTAGCGGGCGACTTCGGCGAAGAGGAACGGCAGGAAGTCCGCCTGCTGCATCAGCAGGATGAACGGAAACGCGCTGTCGAGATCCCTGAACTCCGCGAAGCGGACGGCGCCCGCCGCGTCGACGGCGGTGAAGTGGGTCGTCTTCGCGTGGGGCAGCGCGAGGACCCGATCGGCCAACCCGAGTCCATCGAGCAGTTCCAGCACGGCCGGGTTGAGCGTGTTGCCGCGGAAGCTACGGTCGAGGTCGGTGTGCTTTTCGAGGACGGTGACGGGGACGCCGCGGCGGGCGAGCAGCAGGGCCAGCACGGCCCCGGCAGGGCCGCCGCCGACGATGAGGCAGGAAGGGTCAGGAGGCATGCGCCTTCAACGCGCCGCCTCTACCGGGTTTCCTACGCCGTGAGCACGCGGAGGTAGAACAGCGGGGAGACGAGCTTCTGCCGCTGGCTCTCGTCGTCGAACATGGCCGAGATCGCGTCGGCGAGTTCGTGGGAACGGCTGGCCTTCTGGATGACCTTGTTGAGCAGCCACTTGAAGTTGCCGAGCCGCTGCATGGCGTGGCTCAGCTTGAGCTCGTCGCCGAGGTAGCTCAGCACGGCGTCTTCGTACCCTTTGAGGTGCGCCGCCGAGTAGTTGTTGAACGACTTCGCGTAGCCGGCCCACTCGGCGGCCTTCTCGCCCGAGACCATCGCATTCCCGATGCCCTCGCCCGTGAACGGGTCGATGAGGCTCGCCGCGTCGCCGAGGAGCAGCCAGCCGTCGCCGTGCATCGTGCGCGGCTTCGAGCCGAGCGGGAGGCCCCAGCCCTGCACCTTCCCGACGCGCTCGGCGTTCTCGAACCGGTGGCGGAAACGGGGGTGGTCGACGAGGACGTCGAGGAGCGGCTTGAGCTTGATGTCTTTCTTCTTGATCACGCTCGAAAGCATACCCACGCCGACGTTCGCCATCCCGTTCGCCATCGGGAAGATCCAGAAGTAGCCGGGGATGGCTTCGTCCACGAAGTGGATTTCGACGTGGTTGCGCTCGTGGAAACCGGTCACGCCTTTGTAGTACGATCGGAGCCCGGCGCAGTAGTGCTTCTCGTCGAGTTGGTCCATCCCGAGCGCGCGGACGACGGTGGAGTAGGGCCCGTCGGCCCCGATCGTGAGCGGAGCGCGGACTTCCTTCGTCTCGCCCTCGTGCTCTACCTCGGCCCCGAGTACACGGCCGGCGTCGTCCATGATCAGCCCGGTGACTTTGGCGTTCTGCCAGATCTCGACGCCGGCTTTCACGGCCTGCTCGAAGACGATCTGGTCGAACTCCAGCCGGGCGCACACGAAGCCGGGCGCGACGGGCTGATCGAGCATCTTCGTGAACGGGATCGCGACTTCGTCGCCGAACGGACCGCTGAAGGTCACGCCCCAGCTCCCGATCTGCTCGGCGGCCACCATGTCGTCCATCATCCCGAGCCGCTTCATCACGTCGACGCTTTTGCCGGAGATCGCGTCGCCGCAGATCTTGTCGCGGGGAAACGTATCCTTGTCGAGGAGGAGCGGGCGGAGGCCGGCGCGGGCCATGAAGGCGGCGGCGGTGGCGCCGCCGGGTCCGGCCCCGACGATGATGGCGTCGTACGAAGACATAGCTATTGGGCGGTTCGCGAAAAAGAGAGCGGCGGGAAGCTACGACGGGGCGCCGCGGGCGGCATAAACGAAATAAGGGCAAGCGACCCGCATCGCGCCGCTACGACCCTCTACCGCTGCTGCCTTCCGGCCCTGACGGAGTTCGAGGGGAGCTGGCCGTACGGGACTTGCCCTTATTTCGTCGACGGGCCCACTCGCGTAGGCGATCGACTAATAACCAGTGATCGCAATATACGGCGGCCTCCGCCCTTTCGGTTCCCGCCGTGCGAACTTCAACCGTTGTTCCTACAAGAGCCCGACCGGGTCCACATCGATATTGATGCGGACGCCCTTCGGCGGGCTCCCGAACTGCTCGTTCACGGCGCGGACGAGACGAGGGAGCGCGTACGCATGCTGCGACGGCGTCCCTTTGAGGATCGTGTGGAAGCGGTACTGCTTCTTCACCCGGCCGATGAACGCGGGGTTCGGGCCGAGCACTTCGGTGCCGCCGGCCTGCGTCTGCGCCGCACGCTGGAGCAGCCGCGTCCACCGCTCCGCCACGGCCTGCACGCCGCGCTCGTCCGGCCCTTTGAACTCGACGCCGACGAGCCGGCCGAAGGGCGGATAGCCGAGCGCCTTCCGGTCCGGCATCTCGGTGCGGAGGAAGCCGAGGAAATCGTGCTCGGCGGCGCATCCGAGCGCGGCGTTCTCCGGGCTCCGCGTTTGGAGGATGACCTCACCGCGAAGCGCCCCCCTACCAGCCCGGCCCGCGACCTGCATCAGCAGTTGGAACGTCCGCTCCGCCGAGCGGAAGTCCGGCAGCAGCAGCCCCGTGTCGGCATCGACGACGCCGACGAGCGTGACGCGGTCGAAGTCGAGCCCTTTCGCGACCATTTGCGTGCCGATGAGGATGTCGGCGTCGCCCCGGCCGAAGGCGTCGAGGATCTTCTGGTGCGCGTTCTTCCGGGAGGTGGTGTCGAGGTCCATCCGCAGCACGCGGGCGTCGGGGAAGACGGCGGCGAGTTCCTCTTCGACGCGCTGCGTTCCGGCCCCGAGCTGCGCGAGGTCCGCCGATCCACACTGTGGACAGGCTGTGGGTAAGGGTTCGACGCGGCCGCAGTAGTGGCAGCGGAGGTGGCGGTGGCTTTTGTGAAACGTGAGGCTGACGGCGCAGTCGCGGCAGTGCGGCGTCCACCCGCAGTCGTCGCACGTGACCACGGGGCTGTAGCCGCGCCGGTTCTGCAACAGGATGATGCCTTCGCCTTTCGCGAGCCGGTCGCGGATGGCCTCGCGGAGCGGGTGCGAGAGCGCGCCCTTCAGCCGCCGCACCTTCTTCTCCCACGTCAAGTCGACGATTTCGACGGGCGGAAGCTCGGCCGCGTCGCCCCCGTCGATGGGCACGCGGGCGGGCATGCGGAGGAGGGTGTACTTGCCGGACTTCGCGTTGAGGTAGCTCTCGAGACTCGGCGTGGCGCTGCCGAGGACGCAGACGGCCCCTTCGAGGTGCGCCCGCATCACGGCGACGTCGCGGGCGTGGTAGCGCGGCGCGGGGTCGAACTGTTTATAACTCGCCTCGTGCTCCTCATCGACAACGACGAGCCCGACGTTGGTGAGCGGCGCGAAGATGGCGGAGCGCGGCCCGATGGCGACGGTGAACCGGCCGCTCTGGAGGTGGCGCCACGCGTCGTAGCGCTCGCCCGCGCTCATCCGCGAGTGGAGCACGGCCACGCGGTCGCCGAAGTGGGCGCGGAAGCGGCGGACGGTCTGCGGCGTGAGCGCGATCTCGGGGACGAGCACGATCCCGGTCCGCCCCTGCGCGAGCGTCTGCTTGAGCGCTTGGAGGTAGACCTCGGTCTTGCCGCTGCCCGTGATGCCGTGGAGCAGGAACGTCTTCGCCTCGCGCGCTTCGAGCGCTTCGCCGATCTGCGCAAGGGCCGTCGTCTGCCCGGCGTGGAGCGCGTGGATCGGCGGCGGCGCGGGCTCCGGTTCGGCGTCGAACGGCGTGCGGATCGCCTCTCGCTCGCTCCGCTCGACGAGCCCTTTCTCGACGAGGCTCTTCACCGTCGCGCTCGACGCGCCGGTCGCGGCGAGCACGTCGGCCTGCCGGGGCTCGGCCTCGCCGTCGCTGCTAAGCCGGGCGAGCGTTTCGACGACGGCCGTCTGCTTCGCCCCGCGCAGTGAGCTGGCGACCTCGGTCGCGTCGATCCCGTCGGCGAGCCGGAGGTGCCACTCGGTTTTGACCGACGCCGACGGCGGAGCCATCTCTTTCTCGATGCGAACGAGTTCGTCGCGTTCGAGCCGCCGCAGCAGGCTCGCCGTCGCGCCCTTCACCCCGTTCTGCAACGAGCCCACCGGCTGCGGTCCACCCGCGTCGAGCGCGTCGAGCACACGCCGCGCCGCGCCATTCAGTTCGAGCGCGGGCCGCTCCGTCCGATGCACCACGCGTTGGCTCTCGACCGTCGCGCCGGCGGGAAGCGCTGCCTTCAGCACCTCGCCCCATGCGCAGACGTAGTACGCCGCGATCCATTTCGTCAGCCGCAGCAACACGGGCGAGAACGACGGCGCCTCGTCGAGCACGTCGCGGAGCGGCTTGAGCCGGTCGCCGCTCCCCTCGCCTCGCGCAGCGATCACGCCCGTCAGCGTGCGCGGCCCGAACGGGACGACGACGCGCGCACCGGGGACGGCCTCCGCCTCGAACTCCGCCGGGACGAGGTACGTGTAGACCTTATCGACGGGGGTGAGCGGGACGACGCGGGCGGTGGCGGGCATGGGCAGCGATGGGTTCGCCCGCGAATCTACGATGCCTCAGCGCCTGTCCCCGTGATAATCCAGCGCGACTACGCAGCGATGCGGCGCGGCAGCCGCACGACGTTGAGCCAGAACGACTCGATCGCCCGCACCACCTTTACGAGCTCGTCGAGATCGCCCGGCTTCGTGATGTAGCAGTTGGCGTAGCGGTCGTACGCCCGCTCGATGTCCTCGCGCGCCGAGGACGACGTGAACACGATGACGGGGACGAGGCGAAGGTCCGCGTCTTTTTTCATCTCTTCCAGCACTTCGTGGCCACTCTTTTTGGGCATGTTGAGGTCTAGCAGGACGAGGTCCGCGAGCGGGACGTCGGCTTGCTCGTCCTCGCGCCGCAGGAAGCGCATCGCCTCCTCGCCGTCGCGAGCGACGTGCAAGTTGACGGGAAACGAGGTGTCCCGAAGTGCCTCTTTGGCTAGTTCCACGTCGCCCGGATTGTCTTCCACGATGAGCACTTCGATTGGGGTATTGTCACCCATGTCCTGCCTCAACTAGATGTGATATGGACGGAGCCCAGGACGGTGTCACATAAAGAGGACACCCAGGAGAAGAGCGGGCTGCGCTAGACGCCCTCGCGGGCGCGCTCAAGAGATCTGCAATGGCTGTGCCGGCTTAAGCCGTCCGAAGCACGGCCTGGCGAAATGCTGCAACATTCTCGGCGATATCGCCGCCGAAAATCGCACTCGCCGCTACGAGCACGTCGGCCCCGGCATCCGTGAGCGCCTGCGCGTTCTCCGGGCTCACGCCGCCGTCGACCTCCACGAGCGCGCCCGCCCCGAGCGTATCGATGAGCCCACGCGTCCGCCCGACCTTCCGCACCGAGGCCGGGATGAACGACTGCCCCGCGAAGCCGGGGTTGACCGACATAATGAGCACGAGGTCGAGCAGCGGCAGCACGTCTTCGAGGAGGTAGATCGGCGTCGCGGGGTTGAGCGCGACGCCGGCCTTCGCGCCCGTCGCTTTGATCTGCTGCACGACGCGGTGGAGGTGCGGCGTCGCCTCTTGATGGACAGTGATGACGTGGGCGCCCGCCTCGGCGAAGGCGTCCACGTAGCGCTCCGGCTCCGCGATCATCAGGTGCACGTCGAGCGGCGTCCCGGTCTCGTCGGAGAGCCGCTTCATCGCCCGCATCGCCGGGAAACCGAGCGAGAGGTTGGGCACGAAATGACCGTCCATCACATCGACGTGTAACCACTCGCAGCCTGCGTCAATTGCGGCGCGGGCGTCGCGTTCGAGGTGGCCGAGGTCGGCGCCGAGGATGGAGGCGGAGAGCATCATCGAAATCGGAGGTAGAGACGCGACGTGTCGCGTCTGTACATGCGGAGCAGCAAGTCTGCGAAAAGGGGTTAGCCGTTGACCAGCTTACGCGCGGCGTCGGCGACGGCATCGGCGGTGAAGCCGTAGTGGCGCATCACCACATCGCCGGGGGCGGAGGACCCGAAGCGGTCGACGGTGATGAGCGCGCCGCCCAGACCGACCCACTCGTGCCACCCCATCGAGCTGCCGGCTTCGACGCCGACGCGAGCGGTAACGCTCGGCGGCAGCACTTCGTCGCGGTACGATTTGTCCTGCTCGCGGAACAGCTCCCAGCACGGCATCGAGACGACGCGCGCGGCGATGCCGTCGCCGGCGAGTTGCTCTTTCGCTTCGAGCACGAGGGGGACTTCGGAGCCCGTCGCGAGGAGCAGCACGTCCGGCTCGCCGTCGGTGTCGGCGAGGACGTACGCCCCGCGCCGTGTCCCCTCGGCCGAGGCGTAGACGGAGCGGTCGAGCGTGGGGAGGCCCTGCCGGCTGAGCGCAAGGAGGGTCGGCCCGTCGGATCGGCTGAGGGCGATGCGCCAAGCCTCGGCGGTCTCGTTCGCGTCAGCCGGACGGAGGGTGTACATGTTCGGGATCGCCCGCAGCCCGGCGATCTGCTCGACCGGCTGGTGCGTCGGCCCGTCTTCGCCGAGGCCGATGGAGTCGTGCGTGAAGATCCACGTCACCGGGATCTCCATCAGCGCCGAGAGGCGGACGGCCGCTTTCATGTAGTCGGAGAAGACGAGGAACGTGCCGCCGAAGCCGCGCAGCCCGCCGTGGACGGTGAGGCCGTTGAGGATGGAGCCCATCCCGTGCTCGCGCACGCCGAAGCGGATGTAACGGCCCTCGGGCGTCGCCTGCGAGAAGTCCTGTGCGCCTTTCGCCTGCGTCTTGTTCGACGGCGTGAGGTCGGCCGAGCCGCCCATCAGCGACGGCACGACGGGGAAGATGGCGTCGATGACTTTGCCGCTCGCGGCGCGCGTCGCCATGCCCTTCTCGTCGGCGTCGAACGTCGGCAGCGCGGATTCCCAGTCGCCGCCGGGCGTCGGGCTGTGCATCGCGTCCCACTGCGCGGCGAGGTCGGGGTTCGCGCTGCGCCATGCGTCCCACCGCGTCTTCCAGTCGGAGTGCGCCTCGGCGAGGTCGCACGTTGCCTTGCCCATCAGCTCGCGCACCTCGTCGGCGACGTAGAACGTCTTGTCGACCGGGAGGCCGAGGTTCTCTTTCGTCAGCTTGATTTCCTCTTCGCCGAGCGGATCGGAGTGGACGTCGTGCGTGCCCGCAAGGTTGGGGCTGCCGAAGCCGATCGTCGTGCGGCAGGCGATGAGCGTCGGCCGGTCGAGCACGCCCTTCGCCGTGTGGATGGCGTCGCGGATGGCCGCGCGGTCGTGCCCGTCGATGGGGCCGATGGTGTGCCAGCCGAGCGCTTCGTAGCGGGCGACGGGGTCCTCGGAGAAGGAGAGCGAGGTCGGCCCGTCAATCGTGATCTCGTTGTCGTCGTAGAGCACGACGAGCTTGCCGAGGCCGAGGTGGCCGGCGAGCGAGCACGCCTCGTTCGAGACGCCCTCCATCAGGTCGCCGTCGGAGGCGATGACGTAGGTCCAGTGGTCGACGATGGGTGTCTCCTCGGTGTTAAACACGGCGGCGAGGTGCTTCTCCGCGATCGCCATGCCGACGGCGTTGCAGATGCCCTGCCCGAGCGGTCCGGTCGTCGTCTCGATGCCTTTTGCGAGGAAGCTCTCGGGGTGGCCGGCCGTCTTGCTCCCCCACTGCCGGAAGCTCTTGAGCTGGTCCATCGTCATCTCTTCGTAACCCGCGAGGTGGAGCAGGCTGTAAAGCAGCATCGAGCCGTGGCCGGCCGAGAGCACGAACCGGTCGCGGTCGGCCCACGTCGGCTCGGCGGGGTTGTGGCGGAGGAACTCGGTCCAGATCACGATCGCAGCGTCGGCCATGCCCATCGGGAGGCCGGCGTGGCCGGAGTTCGCTTTCTCGACGCCGTCGATGGCGAGGCCGCGGAGCGTGTTCGCAGCGAGGTCCTGGAGGCGGTGGAGTTCGGTCTCGGAGAGGGCAACGGCGGATTCAGCCATGACGAGCGGGGCGAGGTGGGCGGAAGAGGGAAGGTAAGACGGAGGAAAACTCCGCACGGGCCAAGCCACATTAAACAACGCGGGGACGACTTTACCAATCGCCCCCGCGTAAAATCTGTATTTCCCTACGGATCAGACGAAGAACGTGTGCCAAGCCGCCACGAGGAGCGCGATCACGAGGATGTTCGCGATCGAGATCGGCAGCATGTACTTCCAGCCGATGTTCATGAGCTGGTTGTACTTGAAGCGCGGGAGCGTCCACCGCACCCAGATGAACACGAACGCCATGAACGCCGACTTGAGGAAGAACGCGCCGACCTGCAGCACGGCCATCAGCCAGCCGAGCCCGCTCGCGTAGAGCGCGTCGGCGAAGAAGATCTCGCCGGGGACGAGGTAGCCGCCGAGGAAGAGCGTCGCGATGATCATGCTCGCGATGAACATGTTGACGTACTCCGCGAGGAAGAACATCCCGAACTTCATCCCCGAATACTCGGTGTGGTAGCCGCCGACGAGTTCTTGCTCGGCCTCGGGCAGGTCGAACGGCGCGCGATTCGTCTCGGCGAACGCCGCGATCGTGAAGAGGAAGAAGCCGACGGGGTTGCGGAAGATGTTCCACCCGAAGAGGCTGCCGAGGTGGTTCTGGCTCTCGACGATCGCCGTCATGTTGAGCGACGCGCTCAGCAGCACGACCGAGATCACGGCGGCACCCATCGCGAGCTCGTACGAGATCATCTGCGCCGACGACCGCAGCCCGCCGAGGAGCGAGTACTTCGAGTTCGACGACCACCCCGCGAGCGTGACGCCGTAGACCGAGAGCGACGTGAGCGCGAGGATGAAGAGGATGCCCACGTTGATGTCCGCCACGACGAGCCCGCGCGCGAACGGGATCACGCTCGCCGTCGTCATCGCGATCACCACCATCAGCGTCGGCGCGAACGAGTGGAGGAACCGGTTCGCGGCGGTCGGGACGATGTCCTCTTTGAAGATGAGCTTGAACACGTCGGCGAACGGCTGCAACAGCCCCTTCGGCCCGACGCGGTTCGGACCCGACCGCTCCTGGATGAACGCAGCCACCTTCCGCTCGGCGTAGACGAGCGCCGACGCCGAGATGAGCAGGAGGTTGAGCAGGATGAAGATGACGAGCGGGAGATCGATGAACTCCCAGATCGCGAGAATCGTAGCCATGCGGGCGAGGGGTGATGGGTGGGGGCGACCGGCCGGTCGCCCCTACGGCGTTAAATCAAGCAGGCTGTGCCGTGTCTTCGAGCTGGACGCCGAGGTGGCCCATCGCTTTGTGCGTGGCGCCGGCGAATGCGTCGCGCTCGGCGACCTCGGCCATCACGGCGGCGGGGCCGGCGTACGGCATCGCGTGGCCGAGGCGCTCGGCGATTTCGGGGAGCGCGGCCCAGCCGGGCTGGCAGTCGACCTTGTGGCTCTCGTCGTGCCAGCGGTCGAACGGCGTGCCCTGCTGGTCGAGGCGGCTCACGCCCATCTCCATCATCAGCGTCCGGTTCACGCCGCGGATCGCCTTGGCCGGGCGGAGGCGCTGCGCGCGGCCCGCGCCGTTGACGTACGTCCCGACCGTCTCGACGGCCATCGCTGCCGGGAGCGCGACGTTCGCGAACGGCAGCGTCTCGTTTGTGGTGTGGTAGTGGTGGAGGATGACCTGCACGCCGTCGAGGTCGGCCTCGCTTAGCACGCCGGCGGCGACGGGGTCGTCTTCGAGCACGTAGAGGACTTTGATCTCGCCGCTCTGGAGCCGCGACCGCAGGAGGTCCGCGTCGGCGGGCTCGATGCCGAGGCGCTCGCAGCCCTGCGCGTTCGGGGCGCGGTCGTCGGTGACGAGCCAGTCGTCGCCCGCGCCGGACTCGACGTGGGGGATGTACTGCGGCGTCGGCGCGCCGAGGGCGTCGGCGAGCTTCGTGAGGAGGTAGTTGTCCTCGACCGTCGCCCACGCGGAGCCGAGGAAGAAGACCTCGCCGCCGTCCACGTCTTTAAGCAGGAAGGCCGCGGCGTCGTACGCCTGCTCCCACGTCGCCGGGCCGAAGCCGCCGTCGCGGTAGAGGATGCGCGGGCCTTCGGGCCGGTGCTCGTTGAACTCGGTGTAGACGAGCCGCGCGGCGTCGGGCATCCAGTACTCGTTGACCTCGAGGTTCTGGCGCGGGGTGATGCGGAGGACCTGGTTGTCCTTGACCCAGTAATCGACGTTGATGCCTTTGCTGCCGTACGTCGAGACGCTCGGCGTCTTCGACATCTCCCACACGCGGGCCTTGAAGCGGAAGTACGTCTCGGTGAGCGCGCCGACGGGGCAGATGTCGCACACGTTCATCGAGTACGGGTCGTCGAACTCGACGCCCGGCGCGGTCATCGGGTAGTTCTTGTCGCCGCGGTTGTGGATCGTGAGCTGGTGCGTCTCGGTGATCTCACTCGTAAACCGCGTGCAGCGCGTGCAGTTGATGCAGCGCTCGGCGTCGAGCGTGACGTTCGGGCCGAGTTGGACGCGCTTCGGCTTGTGGACCTTCTCGAACTCGAAGCGCGAGCCTTCGGGGCCGTACTTGTAGGCCTGGATCTGGAGCGGGCACTGGCCAGCCTGGTCGCAGATCGGGCAGTCGAGCGGGTGGTTAATGAGCAGGAGTTCGAGGTTCGCCACCTGCCCGTGCTCGACCTCGGCGTCCGAAAGCTGGGTGTGGACCACCATCCCGTCGGTGATGTCGACCGCGCAGGAGGGCTGCAGCTTCGGCATGAAGTTGATGACGGGGTTGCCGTGCTCGTCGCGCTCGATCTCGCCCGTCTGCCGGCTCTTCATCGGCGTCCCGATCTTCACGAGGCACTGCCGGCAGTTGGCCGGGACGGACATCGCCGGGTGGTAGCAGAAGTGCGGGACCTCGATCCCCCGGTCCAGGCAGTACTGGAGGAGGGTGTCGCCCTGCTCGAACTCGTGCTGCTGGTTGTCGATCGTAACAGTGGGCATTGCAGTCGGGTGACGGTAGATCGGAGAACGGTTACGATTGGACGGCGTCGGCGGGCCGCTTGACGAGCGCGCCGCGCGCGGTGAGGACGACCGTGGGCTCGGGCTCAGTGATGGCGTCGATCTCTTCCTGCGAGCGGCCCTCGTCCTCGGCGAAGTGACGGAGGGTTTCGACGCTCGTCGTATCCGCCGTCACCGTCCCTTCCACGATCACCTCGGCGATGCCGAGGTCGGTGGGGAACGTGAAGACGTAGCCCGAGGAGTCGCGGGGGACCTGCACGCGGATCGGCTGCCCGGTCGGGTTCTGCAGCGTCAGCCAGCACCCTTGCATCTTGCACACCTGCGCTACGGTGCCCTCGACGCGGACGACGGTGTTGTTGTACGTCCCGACATCCTGCGTCACCGCCGCAGGCGTGAGCGCGACGAGGTCCCCGTCGAGGTCGAGCGGGTCGCCGTAGCCGTCGTACCCGGCCGGGATCGTGGGCACGGCGGCGAGGGCGTCATCATCGGTGACGACGTGGCCTTCTTGTGATTCGAAGCAGCCCGTTGTGAGCAACAGGCCGGCGGTGAGAGCGAGAGCAGCGAGACGCATGGGTTGGGTGTCGATTGGTGCGATGGATCAGGAGACGGGAGCGGGCTCGGCGGCGCGGCCTGCGCCGTCGCCTTCGAGGTCGGCCCCGGCGAAGGTGGCCTGACGGCACTTCGCCTCGAATTCGGAGCGGAAGCGGCGGATCGTCCAGCGGACGGGCCACGCGGCGGCGTCGGCGAGCGCGCAGATCGTGCGGCCCTCCATGTTGTCGCAGAGCTCGAGCAGGAGGTCGAGGTCGCGGAGGTTGCCCTCGCCCTCGTCGATGCGCGTGACGAGCTTTTCGAGCCAGCCCGTGCCCTCGCGGCACGGTGTGCACTGGCCGCAGGACTCGTGGTGGTAGAAGTGGGTGATGCGGCGGAGGAAGCTCACCATGTCGGTGTCTTCGTCCATCACGAGCATCCCGGCGGTGCCCATCATCGAGCCCGCTTCGCGGAGGCTGTCGGCGTCCATCGTCGTGCCCGCGCACATCTCGGCGGTGAGGACGGGCGTGGACGAGCCGCCGGGGACGAGCGCTTTGAACTTCTTCCCGTTCCGCATCCCGCCGCAGACCTCGTCGATGAGGTCGGAGATCAGCATGCCCGTCGGGTACTCGTACGCGCCGGGCTTCACGACGTGGCCGGAGATGCCGTAGATCGTCGGGCCGGGGTGCTTCTCCGCGCCGACGCCGGCGAACCAGCTAGCGCCGCGGTTCACGATGAGCGGGACGTGGGCGAGCGTCTCGACGTTGTTGATGGTCGTCGGCCGCGCCCAGATGCCTTTCTGCGCGGGGAACGGCGGCTTGACGCGGGGATAGCCGCGCTTGCCTTCGAGGCTCTCCATCAGCGAGGTCTCCTCGCCGCAGATGTATGCGCCCGCGCCCTTGTGCACGACGATGTCGGTCGAGAAGCCGGAGCCGAGGATGTTCTGTCCGATGTAGCCCTTCGCGTACGCCTCGTCGACGGCGCGCTGGAAGTGGCGGATCCAGTGGGCGTACTCGCCGCGGATGTAGATGTAGCACGCCGCCGCGGAGATCGCGTAGTTGGCGAGCACCATCCCCTCGATGACGAGGTGCGGGTTGTACTCGAAGAGCTGCCGGTCTTTGAACGTACCGGGCTCGGACTCGTCGCCGTTGCAGCAGAGGAAGCGCGGCACGTCGGGGTCGACGGGCGGCATGAAGCTCCACTTCAGCCCGGTGTTGAACGCCGCGCCGCCGCGCCCGCGCAGGCCGCTTTCGCGGACGTGCGAAGCGAGCCCCTTCGGATCGAACTTGCCGTCGCTGAGCACGGCACGGAGGGCGGAGTAGCCGCCCTGCTGCTCGTACACGTCGAGCTTGTGGAGGTCGCGGACGGGCGGGAGCAGCACGCGCTCGTAGTTCCGCCAGTCACCGGCCTTCGTTTTTCCGTCGTTGAGCTTGGGGGCTTCCATCGGGTAAGAGCTAGGGGATCAGGTCGGCGACGGGAATCGCGTGATCGGGCTGGGCCGTAGGAGCAACGGTCGCGCCGGCGCGCAGCGTCGTCTTCGAACGATACGTTTCGCCAGCCGGGTCGCGGTACACTTCGAGGCAGGCTTCAGGGACGTTGGCGATCCAATATTCGGGAACGCCGGCCGCTGCATACACAGCAAGCTTCACCGTCCGGTCGAGCGCGAGCGTGGCGTCCGACACCTCGACGAGGAGCACAGCCTCTGTGGGATGGGCGTCGAGGTAGTCGAGCGTGGCTCCCCGCACCACATACACGTCGGGCTCCGGCTCCGACCGCTCGCCGAGCGCAATCGGAAGCTGTACCCGCACGTCGAAGCCGGCTTCAAAGGTACGGCGCAGGGCAGCGGCGACGAGTTGGACGGTGGTGGCGTGGCGACTCCCTTGAGGGCTCATTCTCTCGACGATTTCGCCCGCAATCAATTCCAACCGCGCGTCAGGACGCAAGGCCCCGGCCTCCACCATCCGCTCATACTCCGCCCGCGTCCAACGATGCAGCCGGACGGGCGGAGTGTCTGACGGGGCAGTGAGCGTCGACATGACGGCGTTAGTGGATCGTCTCAGAGACGGGCGGGGTGACGTACTGCTCGGTGACGTCGACGTCGGAGCGGCGGTTGCCGCCCAGGTCGGTCTCGTCCTGCGGGAGCGTGACGCTCTCGAAGGCGGGCATCTCGCCGGCGCGGAGCGAGGCGATGAGCCGGTCACACTTCTCGGGCGTGAGGTTGTGGACGTACTCGCCGTTCGTGACTTGGAGCATCGGCGCGGAGCCGCAGGCGCCGAGGCACTCGGCCTCCTGGATCGAGAACAGACCGTCGGGCGTCGTCCCGCCCTTCGGGATGCCGAGCTTCTCTTCGAGGTAGTGGAGGATGTCGTAGCCGCCGCAGAGCTGGCAGGAGAAGCACGTGCAGACGTCGAGCACGAATTTGCCCATCTCCTTCTTGTAGTACTGCGTGTAGAACGTCGCGACGCCGTAGACCTTCGCGTACGGCAGCTCCAGCGAGTCGGCGACGAGCTCGATCACCTCGGCGGGGAGCCAGCCGAACTTCTCCTGCGCCAGCCAAAGCACCCACATCACGGCGCCGTCGGCCGTGGGGTATTTGGCGACCCACGCATCGATCTGCGCCTGCTCGTCGGCGGTCCACACGAGGTCGGCCGGCGCGACGTGGCGCTCGGGCTCCTCGGTGGGGAGGTACATCGGTTTCGGCGAAGCGTCCATCTTTCGAGTGTCGAGTTACGAGTGCGGAATGACGAGTGGGTGCTGCGAGCAACCATTCGTCACTCGGCGCTCGTCATTCGTGGTTCTATTTATCAGCCTCGCCCATCACCGGGTCGATGGAGCCGATGAGGACGACGGTGTCGGCGATCATCGCGCCTTCGAGCATGTACTCCAGCCCCTGCAGGTTGCAGAAGCTGGGCGAGTTGATCTTCATGCGATACGGGCTGCCCGTGCCGTCGGAGACGAGGTAGAACCCGAGCTCGCCCTTCGGCGCTTCGATGGCGTGGTAGGACTCGGCGCCCTGCGGCGCGGCGGGGCCGTTGTCGGTGAGGATGAAGTCGTGGATCATCCCCTCCATCGAGTAATAGACCTCGTCCTTGCTCGGGTACGCTTCCTTCGCGTTGTCGACGCGGATGGGCCCGTCGGGCAGGCGGTCGAGGCACTGCCGGATGATTTTGATCGACTCCTCCATCTCCTCCATGCGGACGAAGTAGCGGGCGAGGCTGTCGCCCTCGGTCCGCATCGGGATGTTGAAGTCGATCTCTTCGTACTTGAGGTAGGGCTCGAAGCGGCGGATGTCGTAGTCAACGCCCGAGGCGCGGAGGTTCGGCCCGGTGAAGCCGAGTTCGACGACCTCCTCGGCTGTCACGATCCCGATGCCGTCGTTGCGGTCGAGCCAGATGCGGTTGCGGTTGAGGAGCTTTTTCCACTCCTTGATGTCTTTGGAGAAGTTGTCGCAGAACTCCCGCAGGAGCGTCAGCGCCTCGGGGCTCACGTCGGACGCTACGCCGCCGATGCGGCTGTGGCTCACGGTGAAGCGGGCGCCGGCGACCTCGTCGAAGATGGAGTACGCCTCCTCGCGGTACTTGAACGTCCAGAGGAAGACGGAGAGCGCGCCAGCATCCATGAGCGCCACGCCGAGCCAGAGCAGGTGGGCCGAGATCCGCGCGAGCTCCGACATCATCGTGCGGATCCACTGCGCGCGCTCGGGCACCGGGATCCCGGCGAGCTTCTCGACGGCGAGGCACCACGCGACATTGTTGGAGTAGGGGCTCAAGTAGTCCATGCGGTCCGTGTAGGGCATGAACTCCTGGAATGTCTTCACCTCCGCCAGCTTCTCAATCCCGCGGTGGAGGTAGCCAAGATCGAGGACGGCCGTCTCGATCGTCTCGCCGTCGAGGCGGATGACGACGCGGAGGACGCCGTGGGTCGCCGGGTGCTGCGGCCCCATGTTGAGGATCATCTGCGACTCGAGCGGGTCGGCGTCGCGCTCGACGTAGACGTGCTTGTTCTCGAGCCGCTTGTAGAGCGCCTCGTTGTGGCGGGGCCAGAACGTGAAGCTGTGGTCGGCGGCCATGTCGCGCGTGGCACCGAGGTCGTAGGACTGCTTCTTGATTTCCATGTCGGGTTCGGGGTCCGAAGTTCGGAGTTTGGGGTTTTTCGCCCCCAACCTCAAACCTCTCACCTCCAACTAGTCGGTTGGGACGTCGCCGTGGGCGCGGGCGAAGGGGTCGGCGGTGAGGGCGCCGCCGGTGTGCTGCGGCGGGAGCGGGAGGCTGCCGGGGATGCCGAGCGTGGGGAACTCCTTCCGCTGCGGGTGGAACTCGAAGTCCTCGGGCATGAACATCCGTCGGAGGTCGGGGTGGCCGTCGAAGCGGATGCCCATCATGTCCCACGCCTCGCGCTCGTGCCAGTTGGCGGCACGGTAGACGCCGGTGACGGACGGCACCGGCGTATCCTCGTCGGTGCGGAGCTTGACGCGGATCCGCTTGCGTCCCTGCATCGAGACGAGGTTGTAGAACACCTCGAACCGGTCCTCTTCGGTAAAGCGGTCGTTCGCGCCGAGGTCGGAGAGGTAGTTGAATCCCTGCGACTCCTTGAGGAAGCGGCAGACATCCACGATCCGGTCGCGGTCCACGTAGACGGTGTGCTCGCCCGCGTACACCACCGTCTCCCCCGCGGCGTCGCCGAACTCTTCGCGCAGCGCTTCGATCACGTCGGCGACCTGCGTGGTCGCTTTGGCGTGCGGGTTCTGCGTCGCCTCGGCTTCGTTCGGCGGGGCGACGGGCGTGAAGTGGAACTTGAGGACCTGCTTCTCCTGGTCCGGGTCCACACGGGGCTTTACGTTTCGGACGTCGTCGCGCATCGGGAGCGGGGATTAAGCGTGCGAGCCGGCGAGGCGGCGGGTCTCCTCGGCCGAGGCCGGGCGGATGGCGGGCACGTCTTCGCGCTCGTCCATCGTCACGGAGTGCTCGTTGCGGATCTTCTCCTGGATGTCCATCAGCGCGTGGAGGATCGCCTCCGGGCGCGGCGGACAGCCGGGCACGTACACATCGACGGGGACGAAGTTGTCCAGACCCTGCACGACGCCGTAGCAGCGGTGCATGCCCCCGGTGGAAGCGCACGCGCCCTGCGCGATGCACCATTTCGGGTCCGGCATCTGGTCCCAGATGCGGCGGACGACATGCGCCATTTTGTACGATACCCAGCCGGCGACGATCATCAGGTCGGCCTGGCGGGGGGAGAAGCGCATGGCCTCGGAGCCGAAGCGGGCCACGTCGGCTTTGGGACCGGCGAAGGCCATCATCTCGATGGCGCAGCACGCGAGGCCCATCGGCATGGGCATCAGCGAGTTCGAGCGCGCCCAGTTCGTGACGGCGTCGACGGTGGTGGTGAGGAAGCCTTCTTGCATGGGGGTTCGGGGTCACGTTGGAGGACTACTCCAACCGGAGGACAGGGCGAACGTTTCGGGACGAGCTACAGGTTTTCATTCGTGGCTGAAAACTTCACCACGGGGCGACCCGCCTAGTCCCACTCCAGCCCGCCCTTCTTGATGTCGTAGATGAGCCCGACGACGAGGATGAGGATGAAGACGAGGACGACGGCGAATGCACCGAGGCCGGCGCCGGCTTCGATGAACGTCTGGAAGCTGACGGCCCACGGGTACATGAACACGACCTCCACGTCGAACACGATGAAGATCATCGCGACGAGGTAGAACTTCACCGAGTACCGCTCGCGGGCCGTCCCGATCGGGTCCATCCCGCTCTCGTACGGGCTCGACTTCACGGCGCGCGGCCGGCTCGGGCCGAGGTACTCCGCCGCTTTGAGCAGGGTGAGTGCCAGCCCGAGGGCCAGCACGAGCATGAGGAAGATGGGCAGGAATTCGACGAGCATAGCGGCGGCGCGAGACAAAGGGCGTATCCGGACGAAGGTACGGCACGCGGCGGCCCCGTTCAATTGAAAGGCGCCGAAGAACGCACGATTCCGGCTGCCTCTATTCCAGCCCGACGCGCTCGAAAATCTCGTCCACGTGGCGGAGATGGTACGCCGGATCGAACGCCTCGGCGATGGCCTCAGCCGAGAGGTGCTCCGTGACGACGGAGTCCTCGACGATCGCGCGGAAGCTGCGGCCCTCGCGCCACGCCTGCATCGCGAGCGGCTGAACCAGGTCGTACGCCGCCTCCCGGTTGAGCCCCGCGTCGATCAACCCGAGCAGGAGGCGCTGGCTGAACACGAGCCCGTGCGTCCGGTCCATGTTCTCCTGCATCCGCTCGGGATAGACAACCAGATTCTCGATGATGTTCGCCATCCGGTGGAGCGCGTAGTGGAGGATCGTCGTCGCGTCAGGCAGGATCACGCGCTCGACGGAGGAGTGGCTGATGTCGCGCTCGTGCCAGAGCGCGACGTTCTCGTACGCCGCGACCATGTAGCCGCGCAGCAGCCGCGCCGTCCCGGTCACGTTCTCCGACCCGATGGGATTCCGCTTGTGCGGCATCGCGCTCGATCCCTTCTGCCCTTTCCCAAACGCCTCTTCGGCTTCGAGTACTTCCGAGCGCTGGAGGTGGCGGATCTCGACGGCGAGCCGTTCCAGGCTCGCGCCGATCACGGCGAGTGTGGCGAGGTAGTGCGCGTGCCGGTCGCGGCCGAGCACTTGCGTCGAGATCGGCGCGGGGCGGAGGCCGAGCCGCTCCATCGTCACCCGTTCCACCTCCGGCGGGATATTGGCAAACGTCCCGACGGCTCCACTGAGCTTCCCGACGCGGATATCCTCGGCCGATGTTTTAAAGCGCTCGCGGTTGCGCGTCATCTCGTCGAAGGCGAGCGCGAGTTTGAGCCCGAACGTCGTCGGCTCGGCGTGGACGCCGTGCGTGCGGCCGATCGTCAGCGTGGCCCGGTGCTCCTTCGCCCGCTCGGCAAGCAC
Source organism: Rhodothermales bacterium (assembly GCA_039944855.1). Classification (NCBI taxonomy): domain Bacteria; kingdom Pseudomonadati; phylum Rhodothermota; class Rhodothermia; order Rhodothermales; species Rhodothermales bacterium. The sequence goes on from JBDUXZ010000003.1 coordinate 243,123, forward strand.
GTCGATCATCCGGTCGAGCGCGGCGGCGATGTGCTCGTTCGCCCGGAGGAGCCGAAGGCTGAGCGCCGTGTCGACCACGTCCGATGACGTCAGCCCGTAGTGTACCCACTTCCGCTCCTCGCCCAGCGTCTCCGACACCGCCCGAGTGAAGGCTACGACATCGTGCCGCGTGGTCTCTTCGATCTCGTGGATCCGATCGATGTCGAACGACGCCTCGCGATAGAGCGTCTCGACATCCTCTTTCGGGATGGAGCCGGTCACGTCGCTCCACGCCGCGCACGCCGCCAGTTCGACGTCGAGCCACGCCTGGAATTGGCCGTGCTCACTCCAGAGGTCGCCCATCTCGGGGCGGGTATATCGGTCGATCATAGCGTCCAAACGGGTCCGTGACGAAGTACTGGAAGCTACCACCCGCTGTACGCTACGCGCCGCGCCTCACTCGACATTCACCGCCACCTTCCCCATTCCCGCTTCGATGCGAACGATGAACGCATCCTCTTCGCGCTGCACCTGCTGGCTGTGCCACAGCCCCTTCCCCCGCTTGATGAACCCGTTCGGGACCTCGACGCGCGCCAGCCACGAGTCCGGCGCGTAGAGAATGACCGGCACGTTCTCCGGCAGTCTCACCAGCAGCGACGACACGCCGACTTCGATCTCAGCCTCGGCTCCGGGCGGCAACGGTCCACCCGTGAAGTCCAGATCGAACGAGCCGGCTCCACCTTCGAGCGCGAAATGCTCGAACCGAGCATTGCCCAGCTTCCGTCCGACGAACTTCGTCATCCCCGCTTCCACGTCGAGATGCTCCATGGTCACGGGATTCAACTCGTCGAACGCCAGCATCGTCTTTGCCATCCCGCTCTCGACTCGGAGGCGCTCCACGCGCAGACCTGTCAGATCCAGCTCGGCCTCCGTCATCCCTAACTCGAACGATAAGTCGAGGGCGACGCGGTCGGAGAAGAATAGCAGCCACTCGTTGTCCTCGGGAATACTGAATCCGCGAACTGTTAGCCCATCGCCTCCTTTCCCCCCCGAGTCGAAGCCGAGCGTCAGTTCTCCTGTCGCACCATCGCGCTCGTAGCTCATCTCAGGCACCATGCCTTCGTCTTCCAGCGCGACTTCGGCCTGAAACAGGTAGCCCGGTTCCGCCTTTGCTACGGTGACGTGTCCGAGGGCAAGATCGAAGTCAGCTCGCAGCGCCGACTCTCTCTCGTGCGGGACCTCGAAGTAGTATCGCTCTGTGATGGCCGCTAGCACCGGCACAGCGCTGCCTACGAGCACAAACAAGAGAAGGGGGCGCAGCCGGAGTGTCGGTCGGGTTCTCATGGTCGGCTGTACGCGCGGGAGGCGAGACTGGTTACGCCTTCACACGCTTCCATTCACTCCTCGCGCCCATTTCACTCCCCCCTGCCACTTCAGATATGCTCGCGCTGATCGCGGAGATATTTGTAGAGGAGTGCACGCGCGCGGAAGATGTGTGCCTTTACCGTACCCAACGGGAGATCCAACTCCACTGCGATCTCGTCGTAGCTCAGATCCTGCTGGTGTCGCATCACGATAACACGGTGATACTTAGGAGGCAGCGCGTCGATGGCGAGTTGAATCAACTCACGCCGCTGATCTTCCATCACATGCCGGTCGGGGCGATAGGTGGTGTCGGGTACTTCGTACGTGCGACTGTCATCGCTCCCCGGCGCCGGCTGATCTATTGAGAACGTCGAAAGCTTCCGCTTGCGCAGGTAGTCAATGGTATGGTTGGTCGCAATCTTGTAGAGCCAGGTCGAGAACGCGTAATCGCTAGAATAAGAGCTGAGTGACGTAAACGCTTTGATAAAGCTCTCCTGCACGAGATCATCTACCATCCCCTTATCACGAACCATCCGATGCACATGGCGACGGATGGGTTCTTGGTACTTCTGCATGAGTTGCTGATAGGCCTCTTGCCCACCCTCTAGCGCTTCAGAAACGAGGGTGCGGTCTTGCTCACTGGAAGCAGAAGGGGCATCGGAGGACGGGCGAGCCATGCGGGCGTGGAGTATGGAGTAATACCGGTCGCGCCGAATCTACGGACCGGGCATGAGTTGGTTCAAAGGCCTCCTGAACTTCCGCGACCCGACATGGGCCGCAGCATGCCAAACCCCTCATTGCTGATACCCAAAACAAAAGAGCCCCGCTGCCATCAGGCAACGGGGCTCTAAAGGAACTTGGCGGCGACCTACTCTCCCACGCGTTAGCGCAGTACCATCGGCGCAGCAGGGCTTAACTACTCTGTTCGGTATGGGAAGAGGTGTTTCCCCTGCGCAATAGCCACCAAGAACTCGGCGAGCTACGACTACAGCCTTACCGGCTGGACGTACTCAAAATATTTGACACGATGCAAGTAGCGAAGGGTCCTAGCGGGTCACCAAGCGCCTGAGCGCTGTGGTTCAAATCCACGTGCGGAAGCGCACTATGGATCTAAGTCTCATAGGTAATTAGTACGGCTCGGCTAAACGTATCGCTACGCGTACACCTGCCGCCTATCAACGTCCTCATCTAGAACGACCTATAAGGGAAATCTCATCTTGTGGTGGGCTTCGTGCTTAGATGCTTTCAGCGCTTATCCCTTCCCGACGTAGCTACCCTGCGATGCAGCTGGCGCCACAACAGGTACACTAGCGGTCAGTCCGTCCCGGTCCTCTCGTACTAAGGACAGATCCACTCAAATTTCCTACGCCCGCAACAGATAGGGACCGAACTGTCTCACGACGTTCTGAACCCAGCTCACGTACCGCTTTAATGGGCGAACAGCCCAACCCTTGGGACCTTCTCCAGCCCCAGGATGCGATGAGCCGACATCGAGGTGCCAAACCTCCCCGTCGATGTGAACTCTTGGGGGAGATAAGCCTGTTATCCCCGGCGTACCTTTTATCCTTTGAGCGACGGCCCTTCCATTCGGAACCGCCGGATCACTAAGGCCTGCTTTCGCATCTGCTCGACCTGTATGTCTTGCAGTTAAGCGTCCTTGTGCCTTTACACTCTACGCATGATTACCGACCATGCTGAGGACACCTTTGCGAGCCTCCGTTACATTTTAGGAGGCGACCGCCCCAGTCAAACTACCCACCTAACACTGTTCCCCGACCGGATCACGGTCGCGGGTTAGGCTTCAACCAAAACGAGGGCGGTATTTCAAGGGTGGCTCCACGACGCCTGGCGACGCCGCTTCGCAGCCTCCCGCCTATCCTACACACGTTTTGGCCGAAGTCAATGCTAAGCTGTAGTAAAGGTGCACGGGGTCTTTCCGTCCCGTTGCGGGTAGCCGGCGTCTTCACCGGCACCACAATTTCACCGAGCTCATGGTTGAGACAGTGCCCAACTCGTTGCACCATTCGTGCAGGTCGGAACTTACCCGACAAGGAATTTCGCTACCTTAGGACCGTTATAGTTACGGCCGCCGTTTACTGGGGCTTCGGTCGGGAGCTTCATGGGCGAACCCATTAACAACCTTCCTTAACCTTCCAGCACCGGGCAGGTGTCACTCCCTATACTTCGTCTTGCGACTTAGCAGAGAGCTGTGTTTTTGATAAACAGTCGGTTGGGCCTTTTCACTGCGACTCTCCCTTGCTTTTAGTGGGGGAGAGTGCCTCTTATCCCGAAGTTACGAGGCTAATTTGCCTAGTTCCTTAACCATGAATCACTCGAGCGCCTGAGGATACTCTCCTCGCCTACCTGTGTCGGTTTGCGGTACGGGCACCTTTGGCAACGTACGACGCTTTTCTCGGCAGCATGCTCGGGGCCACTATGGGTTTGCCTGGCGGCTCCCCCTACTGTCGTGTTTCAGCCTATATGAAGGGCGGATTTACCTACCCCTCGGCCTACGCACTTCAACGCCCAATTCCGTCTGGACGCGGACCTTACGCTTCTGCGTCACGCCTTACGTTAACGCTGTCAGGTGGTACGGGAATATTAAACCCGTTTTCCATCGCCTACGCCTTTCGGCCTCGGCTTAGGTCCCGACTAACCCTGTTCCGATTAACGTTGAACAGGAACCCTTAGGCTTACGGCGGACAGGTTTCTCACCTGTCTTGTCGTTACTCATACCTACATTTTCGCTTCCAGAAGCTCCACCCCTCCTCACAGAGAGGCTTCGACGCCGCTGGAATGCTCCCCTACCACTGATGGTAGTAAACCACCAATCCGAAGCTTCGGCGCCATGTTTGATGCCCGGACATTTTCGATGCCGGACCGCTCGACTAGTGAGCTATTACGCACTCTTTAAATGAATGGCTGCTTCTAAGCCAACATCCTAGTTGTCTGTGCAGTCCGACCTCCTTTGGTCAACTTAACATGGACTTGGGGGCCTTAGCTGTCGATCTGGGTTGTTTCCCTTTCGGACACG